>CAZPUW010000528.1:0-2241 GCA_964589795.1 uncultured bacterium | reverse complement strand
GTCCTATCGATACGGCGAGTTGGATGAACAGCAGTAATTTGATCTCGCAATCGTGGTTACGTTTTTTTAGTGGTTTACCCAATATCACCGAAGAATACACCAGTTTTAGCGGCAATCATCAATGGTTGTTCGGACTCTGCGGTTTTTGTAATGCCGGTCCTTACGGACCGAACCACGTTGCTTTCCAACGGATGTCCTATACCGGACAAACCAGTGGACCCTATCACACTTTTATGGATAGTTTAGCGTTCAGTGTTGGTTTCAGAACCGAATTCGATGACGACGGCAATGGCGTGCTGGCTGTTTTAACTGACACTGTTCCACCAATTCCCAGTTATATGGCGGTTACCCGTTTCGTGAGCCACGATAATGGTAATACGTGGTCGACTCCAGTAACTATGACACCTAATCTAAGTGCAGGTGGCAGTTTAGAACCCGCACTTGTCAAACATTTTCAACACCGTTGGGCAATCGAATGGTTGGATACAGATCGAACGGTGAATCCTCAACAATATCATGTTGTAGATAAGGTGGCATTTTCACCGAACCGGGGAAACTTCTGGTATCCACCAATGGAAACTACATTAGGGGATTCTTCGGTGATTGTTCATTATAATGAAGCACTAGATATCGGATTGAATTATATCCGTTGCTATGGTATTTATCGCAATTCGGTAGGATCCTTTTTTTACCAAAAAGAAGGTGTCATTCACCCTGATTCGATTCTCCCCATTATTGACAGCGCTATAACATTTCCCACTTCGCTTACTGCCGATTCTTCACTTTCAGTATCCGTAAATTCCACTGACAACGATTCAATCTGGAATGTATTATTGGTCGTAAAACGTGTCGGGCAGCTTGATTCCTTGGTTGACACGCTTCATCATGACACTCTGAACCATTATACATCTCGGTTCACGGCACCCCGTGACAGCGGAGAATATTCTTATTATTACTTTGCTGAGGATTTATGGGAGAATCGCGGATACTTTCCCGACAGTGCTCGTACAAATCCACCGCATTTTTGGGTCGGTCCGGTTACAGCAGTTAAAGAAGTTCCGCAGATTCCTACTTTCCCATTTATTAAAATCTACCCCAATCCCGGCAACGCGACCTTCACTATCATCGGTTCACTTCCACAAAACCGCCAATCAGCAACACTGACTATCTACAACTTAGAGGGGCGCGAAGTGTTTCATTCGCCGATTCACCAACCGGTAACGGGTAATCGCAATTTCCGGTACGTTTGGTTGGGACGCGATAATTTCGGTATCACGGTAGCATCAGGTATTTACTGGTGCCGTGTCGGTACACTTCCCCCCATGAAGATAGCCGTCATTCGTTAACCCGGTTTTCACCGAATCCTGAATCCCAAATCCCGTATCCCTCTTTTCCTATTCCCCAATCCCCGTCCTTCCCGTTGCCCGTTACCCATTTTTTTTATAAACTACAGCAATTCCTTGGGAGAAAACGGATGAGACGGTTATTCCTGTTTATTTGGCTCGGTATCGTAATTGTCGCACGCAGTGCTGAACCATTGTCGCTGACCATTTTTCATTACAACGATGAGCACTCGTTCAATGCGCCGAAAGCCCTGAAAAACCACCGCACCGGCAAAATTGACACCGTCGGCGGTTCGGCATATATGCTCGGGCAATACGAAACGTGGAAAAAAGAGTGTGAACGTTCGCTATTATTCGATGCCGGCGATGAATTCACCGGTGGCCCGATTAGCGCCATGACCCGCGGACAAAGCCAAGCGGAAATCCTGAATATCCTCCATCCCGACCTGATGTGTGTCGGCAACCACGAATTTGATTACGGACTGTCGGCGCTGAAAGCGTTCCAATTCATGCTTGACAGTGGTATCGTGCTTGCTTCGGCAAATCTTGTCGAGAAAGAGACCGGTAAGGCGCTGTTTGTTTCCGCGAAAGTATTCAAACGTGGTGGAATTAAAATTGCCGCCATTGCATTTACCACAGAAGACCTTCCCGGCTTAGTCAATCCAGTTGGTCTCACTAATGTGAAAGTGCTTCCCATTCGTCCGATAGCGCAGGCATTTGTGGACAGTATGCGCGGTAAAGTCGATGTAATTGTCGCTGTAACCCACGAGGGGGTTGACGAAGATTCCGTACTCGCGAATGAAGTAAAGGGTTTCGATCTTATCGTCGGTGGGCATAGCCACACCCTTCTCGATTACGATGTTATCGTAAATGGTACCCGCATCGTGCAAGCGGGAAG
>CAZPUW010000527.1:0-2243 GCA_964589795.1 uncultured bacterium | reverse complement strand
GTCTTTTTTTATGTCCTGGGTCATTATTCCAGCATCTACACAACCCGCTGGCTTGACAACTTTAAGAAAATATCTCTAACCGTGTTGCTTGGTGGTTTGATTTTGTTTTGGTTAACATTCGAGGCGGAAAGTCCGCTTCCATCAAGTCGCTTGGTCATTATTAGCTATGGTTTGGGAATTGCCGTATTTTGTGCGACTATTCGCTCGCTGTTATTCCTGATGCAACAGTTGCGGTGGCGTTCCGGTAAAGATTTATTACGAACGGCAATTATCGGCTATGGCAGATGGGCGGATGTGCTTGCCGATGAATTTTCCAAACGGCGTGAAAATGGACACGAGTACATAGGTGCAATTCAGCTCCCCGGTTACGAAGGGAAAATGCCGGAACCGGTGTTGGGACACTTTCACGATTTAGAGAAAATTCTTTCGAAAAATCATCTTGATTGTGTCGTCTTGGCTTGGGAAACGGGGCATGCCGAAGAAGTATTGCAGGGTATTATGATTTGTAATCATGGCCGGGTACAAGTTCAAGTCTGTCCCGATTTACGCGACAGCGCTGCTTCGTGGGCGCGATTGCAGACCCGTGATGATTTACCGTTATTTGTTGTCAAATCTGATTTTCATCCCAATTGGGAGCGACTGCTAAACCATGCAGTCGGAGGTACAAATGCTTGATTTACGCAAAATGCGTGAAGATATCGATTCCGTGATTACCGCGATGGCAAACCGCAACGCGGCTCATCTACCAATTCGTGAATTGATTGCGAAAGACGATAACCGGCGTCAACTCCTTACCCGCACGGAGGAATTACGGGCGCGGTTGAATAAAGAATCGAAAGAGTTAGGTAAAAAAGTAAAAGAAGGTAACGACCCGGCAGCACTGAAAGCGGAATTGAAAATCCTATCCGACGAAATCACCGATCTCGAGAAACAGCAGCACGACATCGAAGAATCGATGGAACTCGATTTACTTCGAATACCGAATATGCCCCATTCATCGACTCCAATTGGTAAAACCTCGGATGACAACGTCGTTGTGAAATCAGCGACACCGCAGCAACTTCCGTTTGAACCGAAGAGTCATCTTGAGCTTGCGCAACGGTTAAATCTGTTCGATTTCGAACGGGCATCCAAATTATCCGGCAGCGGTTTTCCACTCTATCTTGGAATCGGAGCACGGCTTGAGCGCTCGTTATGGAATTTCTTTCTCGACACCCACACGAAAAATGGATATCGCGAAGTTATACCACCGTTAATGGTTAATCGAGAAACGGCGCGGGGAACCGGTCAATGGCCCAATCTTGCCGACGATATGTACAAGATCGAAGGGGATGAGCTATATCTGATCCCTACTTCCGAAGTACCGATTGCGAATATTTTCCGTGGTGAGATTCTTGACGGTTCTAAGTTACCGATGAAGTTTGCGGGTTACTCGCCATGTTTTCGCCGGGAAGCGGGTTCATATGGCAAAGATACTCGTGGCTTTCTGCGTGTACACCAATTCAATAAGGTCGAAATGATTTGGTTGACGTTACCTGAACGTTCTTATGATGATATGGAAGTCATGACCAGCCATGCGGAAGCGCTTCTTGAAATGCTCGAAATTCCTTATCGCCGACTGGCATTGTGCAGTGGTGACATCGGTTTTTCTGCGGCAAAAACGTACGATTTGGAAGTGTGGAGCCCATTTGAAAAAAGGTGGTTGGAAGCGTCGAGTTGTTCCAATTGCGAGGATTTCCAAGCCCGCCGTATGGCACTTAGATTTCGCCGCGAGCAAGGTGCGAAGCCGGAACTCGTACATATTTTGAACGGAAGCGGACTTGCAACATCCCGCGTCATTGTCGCATTACTCGAAAACCATCAGACCGAAGAGGGCTCGATTTCGATACCGGCAGTATTGCGTCCCTATCTTGGTGGTAAATCGCAAATAACAATCGACGATGCTTAAACGCTCCTATTGCTATTGTTCGTATCATTAATTGACAAACTAAATCTTGCAAAATAAAAAATGAACTGGGAAAACCGGAATAAATTTCAACATTCACTACGGACGTTGCTCGAAGTAGCGCACCGACTCGATGAACGCGGATTTGTCGCGGCAAACGATGGAAACTTATCGGTTCGGCTCGACGGTAATCGTTACCTTGCCACCCGATCCGGTTCTTCGATGTTGCGGTTAAGTCCACTCGATTTACTGGTTGTTGATAAAAATGGTGAACGTATCGACGACCCATTCCATCCCG
>CAZPUW010000526.1:0-2257 GCA_964589795.1 uncultured bacterium | reverse complement strand
GAAATCGAACCGCACGGCACCTTTACGGGTATGGTAGTACGGTATCGAATTTTGCAGAGCATGCGCGATTAAATACTCTTGCGCCAACCGGGTAAAGCCGGTTGGCGAAGGTATCGAAACCAATTGTTCAAAATAATCAACAATAGAATAAGAATCGGTAGTCATGAATTGCCTCAAATGAATGTGTTACCAAAAAGAAGTGTGGTATTACACCGGGCCGCGTTGGGTAAAAGTTGCTTCTGTTCCACTTTCGTCGGAAACTTTATTAAGACGACCAAGTTCCTCGCCGCTCAAGTGTAGTCCGGCTGCCGGCAACAGTTCTTTCAACTGTTCGACGGATGTGGCACCGACGATAGGGCTGGTCATCCATTTGCTTGCAATCATCCATGCTAGCGCTACTTGGGAATAAGTTGCGTTATGTGCTTTCGCAATTTTTTCCATTTCTTCCAAGGTTGCGACCACACGGGGAGTCAATTTGTCGGGAGCGCGACCGTTCAGGGTGTGGCGTGCACCAGATGGCAAATCCTTCCCCGGTTTGTATTTGCCAGTCAACAGACCGCCTTCCAGCGGGCTATATGGTATCATTCCGATGTTGGCTGCTTTAACTACCGGTAATAAATCGAGTTCAACTTCTGCGCGGCAGGTGAGATTATATTTAGGTTGGGTGGAAACAGGCCGCGGTATGTTCTCTTGGTCGGCAATTTCAATAACTTTGCGATGAAGTTCGCCAGAGAAATTGGAAAAACCAAGCCATCTGACTTTTCCATCCCGTACAAGTTTGGCGAGTGCATTCCAAGTCTCTTCCAATGGTGTATTCATATCAGGGGCGTGGCACTGGTACAAATCTATCGTTTCGATACGGAGCCGACGAAGCGAATCTTCGACCGCACGGTTGATGTGTTTGGCAGAGAGACCTTCACCGTCTTCGCCATCCCACATTCGCCCGCGCACTTTTGTGGCAATCACCAATGAATTGCGGGGTTTGCCAATGGAGGTACGCTGGTTGAGCCAATTACCGATATAGGTTTCCGAGACACCGCCGGGATTCCCTTCAACCCACCGACTATAGACATCGGCGGTGTCGATAAAATTTATCCCGCCATCGACTGCGCAGTTCAAAATGCTATGTGAAGTCGGTTCATCATTCGCCCAGCCCATTGTCATGGTACCCAAACAGAGAACCGTCACGTCTAAATCGCTGTTTCCCAATCTTCGTTTTTCCATCAAACACCTCTTATAAAACTTGCTTTATGCGGTCGCTTACTCACCCAGCACTCCGGATCGTGTTTCGCGGATAAGATCCCGAGACTTGTTAAAAATTCGTTTACTATTTCTTTTCCGGTGAAAGTAAAATCTTGTTTGAAAAGCTTAACCCATTCATCGAGCGTGGGTTTATTTACTGCACGTTTACGAAGCCACTGGTCGAAACTATCGCCGTTTTTCTGTATCGTACGAATACGGCGGGCATTCTCGATTGCCGCTTCGATTTTCCTGCGGTTGCGGATAATGTTTTCATCTTGTAGCAACCGCTCAATGCTGCGTGCGTTGAAGCGGGCAACTTTTTCCACCGAAAAACCGGAAAACGCTTTTTGCATTCCCGCACGTTTCTTCAAAACGATTAACCAAGACAATCCCGCCTGCATTTGCTCAAGGACGAGCCGTTCGAAAAGTAAATCATCATCATGGATGGGTATGCCATATTCATCATGGTACGCCGCCATCAGCGGATGGGATTGTGCCCATTTACATCGAACTTTTTCCATTAAAGTACCTGAACGATATCGACTGCCATCTCGAATTTATTAAACGGCGGCATTAAATAAACACCTTCACAATACTGACGGGCTTCTTTTAGAAATTCCTGTGCGATTTTCACCCCTTCTTTGGGGCCGTCTTCACCGGCATTGTGCATCCGTTTGCGAATCGATTCCGGTACGGACATTCCGGGAACTTCGTTATGGATAAATTCGGCATGCTTCGCATTACGCAACGGAAGTACACCGACTAATATCGGCAGTTTTGTTCCACGCCATTTTGCGACAAAATTGCCAAGCGTATCAGGATCATAAACGGGTTGCGTCATCGCAAACATAGCGCCCGCTTCGATTTTGCGTGCGTATTTCTCTTGCTCTTTTCCGAGATCATCGGCATTGGGATTCAATGCAACGGCGATTGTAAAATCGCACGGGGTATCAAGTTTTCTGCCGGACAAGTCCATACCGAGATTCAAGGTAGCAATCAATTTTGTTAAACTGAC
>CAZPUW010000525.1:0-2265 GCA_964589795.1 uncultured bacterium | reverse complement strand
TGAGCCATTTCAACCCAAAACCGGGGTATCCGTTTTTGATTCCCAATAATACCATAGTTGCAAGTAGGTTGCAATAAGGAGTGATATCTTATCACTCTGCCTTGTGACGGCCATCGGTTGTAATAATACGTCTAATCGGATATATTCATAAGTTTCAGAGAAAAATTATGTTCAATGAACTACTACAGCGACGGGAGCATTTACTCGGGGAGTTGGAGACCGTTGCTGTGCAATGTGCCAGAAACCCTTCGGATATACGAATTATTGCGGTAACAAAGTTCTTTCCTGTTGAGGTAATTCATGCCGCTTATGAGGTTGGGTTTCGCGAGATTGGCGAAAATCGTGTGCAGGATGCTTCGCAAAAACGTACTGTCCTTAGCGATTTAACTTTACGCTGGCACGGTATCGGACATCTCCAGACCAATAAAGCCAAACTTGCCGTCGAGACTTTCGACGAACTGCATGGGCTGGATAGAGAAGACATCATTGATAAAGTAGCCGACGCTTGTAACACGTTGAAAAAGAATCTCGCGGTTTTCGTACAAGTGAATGCGTCCGGCAAATCCGGTCAAAGTGGTTGTGAACCGGAGTTTGTAAAACCGTTGCTCGAGCGAATACATCGCTGTTCTTTCCTCGAACCAGTCGGATTAATGTGTATTGCTGCACCTGTAGATGAAGTAGGTGAAACTGAAGTGCGGAAACAATTTGCTGCTTTGCGTAAAATGCGTGATCAATTGGTCGAAACTGATTTACTTCCCAAATCTGCCGGTCTCTCAATGGGAATGAGTGGAGACTGGAAACTTGCTGTTCAGGAAGGGGCAACCCTGTTGCGAATCGGAACTGCAATATTCGGCGAAAGGGTATAAACGTATGCGATTGACTGTACAAGAGATTCGGCGACATCATTTCAATCGTAAGGTGCGGGGTTACGATCCGGTTGAGGTCGAGGCCTTTCTCGAATTAGTTGCTCAGGAAATGGAAATTGCAGTGCGTGATGTGACCGATACCCGTGTCCGGCTCCAGACCTTGGAAGCCGAAGTCAATGAGCATCGTATACGTGAACGCACTCTGCAGGAAGCCCTGAATCATGCTCAAGAGACTGCTGAGCACATAACGACCAGCGCAAAGCGTGATGCCGATCTACAGATGAAAGAGACGTTGCTTGACGTCGAACGCGAGAAACAAAAGGGCTTACAGGAACTTCGCGCAATACAGGAAGAAACCGTCAAGATGCGCGTTCAAAAAGAATCGTTTCTCCGGCGTTTGCGTCATATTTTGCAAGCCGAACAAGAATTATTGGATTTAATCGATACAGATACCTCCGATATGGGAGTGGAACCGCCAATGTTGAATGCAACACCAGCATCCAATCCCCGAAAAAGAGTAAAGTTTGAAGATGGAAAAGAAGTTTCATAAAGCGGCAGTTCGTCCCGATTTCAAAGCGCTTGACCGTAAATGGCAAACAATTTGGAAAGAGAAAAAACTATTTGACGTTACGAATGAAATTCGCGACGATGCTGAACCGTGGGTCTTTTTTGATGGCCCTCCCGGTACCAATGGTGTGCCGCATATCGGGCACATGATGCAGTCCGCATTGAAAGATGTTTGGCCCCGTTTTTGGACAATGCGCGGTCGCAAAGTCATTCGCCGTGCCGGTTGGGATACACACGGGCTCCCCGTCGAACTAACGGCGGAAAAAGAACTTGGTATCAAAACCAAACGTGGTATCGAAGAATTCGGCGTTCAAAAATACATCGACTATTGCCGCGATACCGTCTTCCGTTATAAATCGAAATGGGAACAAGCCATCCTACGAATTGGCCGCGAAATCTCCCTCGATGATGCCTATGCGACCTATCGCGAACCATACATCGAAACCGATTGGTGGTTCCTCCAGCGCGCATGGCGCACCCAAATCAGCGAAAATGGTGACCTTCATTATGGTGACGATGTAAAAGATGGCTATCGCCGTCTCTTGTATCGAAATTATCGAATCATGCCATATTGCTGTAGGTGTGGCACAACGTTATCAAATTTTGAAATTGCACAAGGGTATAAAACAGTTTCTGATATGACATTGTATGCGAAGTTTCCACTTCGAGAGGAACCTAGCACATTTTTCGTCGCGTGGACTACTACGGCTTGGACATTGTTATCAAATGTAGCTCTTGCTGTAGGTCCTGAAATCGAATATATCAGAATTACTTTTAATTCAATACCGGAAATTGAAGGGATTAAAAAAGGCGAAACTATAATTGTTGCTAA
>CAZPUW010000524.1:0-2273 GCA_964589795.1 uncultured bacterium | reverse complement strand
TACTTTTTTTCTTACCCATTGCCTAGTGCCCATTGCCCAGTGCCTAATGCCCAATGCCTATCTTTTCTTCTTCGTCGAGAAATACGTGATATTCCCCATCACAATAAAAATGATGATCGCCAAGTGTGCCACTGTCTGCGGCGCCATCTTTTTCAATGCGGTCTTCATCGGTGCGAATTCAGGATAATTCTTTATCACAATCGATTCGTACTCCGCCGCCCCCTGCAATCCCGCCATCAATCCGAACATCTGACGCGGATAATAGGGATACAACTCCATCGCCTGTACCGCAGTCACCCCACCTGCGAGCGGAATATTGCCGCGGTCTCCGACAAATTGAATCCACTCCTTTAAGCCCGGCGATCCCGACGATACCGAAAGAATCATATCGAAGCTTTTAAGCGATTCTATTTTTTCCATGATTGGAAACGTATTTATATCCTTTAATGTCCTGTCTGTTGTATACATCCGTTTGAAATTGGTGTAGAGCGTATTCATCAACCCTGCACCACCCGCTTTAAAACCAAGATCAATATAATCGACGCCGTACTTAACATCCGGCAACGCTGTGGTAATCACTTCTTCCGTAGTCTTCGATGCTTGTGCCTCACCCGTCGCCCACGTCGCCATGAAATATACTTTGCAATGTTTCTTCAATAGGTGCCACACGATTGCATCCGCCATGGGCTGGTTTTCCGGCACTGTAGATGGCCCATAATCGAATGAAACAAGAACTTTCGAACCGGGCGGTAGCGCTTCGATTTTTTTGTACAAATTGATAACCATCGGTGCAGGTATCGCCGAGAAGTCGATGCCTAAAAACATCGGTATTGCTACCGTGACCGCGATAACCAGAAAAATCCACCGGCGGTCGAGCTTCCCCATTTTTTCCCAAATTGTCGGTTGTTCGGTTGTCATGAGTCGTCGCCTCCCAACCAACTCCGTTCAATTCCCAAAATCATTTTCATCGAAGTCGAAATAATTCCCAATGCCACGCCAATCATTACCGCCCGTTGTCCCGCCATATTCGGTACCGATAAAATCCAGCCGCTTAAATTCGGTATCGTCAACCACTGCATCGAATCCGGCAACCACGCTGTGAGCAACACGCCAATCGGTGTCCGGCCAATAAGAATGATAAATGCCGCAATCAACAATAACGTCGCTTCACGGGTCTTCGCACGGAACGCGCGGAATGCAGCCGATGCTACAAAGAATGCCAGTAGTGAAAAAATCGTCGCTGTCAGCGGTGTAAAAACTGCGTCGTACATCCACTTGAACACTGTCCCTGAAGCAAGGTAGTTTTCCGACATGCTGACTGCACCGACTTTGAAAAGACCAATGAGCAGCATAAACAGAAACCCGCCAACCGTGACAATCGAGTATTTCCAGTCGCGTGATTGCTTCATGATTTTGTTCAGATGTACCCGCAGCAGGTTTCCACCGCCAAGGATGAAGCTGAACACCGCAATCACATCGAACCACATCGAAATATCTTCTTCGAGACTCGGGAACGGTGGCGCCGGAATGAACAGCGACAGTATCAGCAGTATACCGGTAAGCAGTGTGATAATGAGTGGAATCGATTTTCGTAGCGTGGGTATCACAAACCCCGCTACAATTGATCCCACCAACACAACCAATAATAGTATTAAGTAAACCATAGCTTCTTTCGATTAATAGTTGGATGAAGTCAATCGAGAGAAAAACTCAAATGCTTGATTGAACCAATTCGCATGGGAAATATTGTAGAGCGTGCCGAATAGCGATGTTATCGCAATCAATCCTATCGCCACCGCTTTGCCTACATCCTGTCCTTTTAGTGAGCCAATCTCGCGTTGATCGCCGCTCAGGTACGCACTCGCCGCAAATAATTCCTCGCCGATAAGAGTGTAATCGCATGCCGCGACAAAAAATGGAAGTTGTGTCGGCATTGCCGTTCCGGCGATTTGGATAGCGCCGATGCCATTACCAGTTTCCGCAAGAATGAGCGACTCGGCGTAAAACGCACCCATATAAATGCAAGCCGCCGGTTTATCGCGAACCATAATACCGTCGATAGCCGCAACAAATCCGAACTGCTCATCAGTCACATAATGAACGATATCATCCGAATACAAGTCCGGTCGGCCCGCAGTCAGGTATGCTTCATGCACCGTCTCGCGTCCGGTGGACATTGCAATCGAGCGCGAGACCGGGACATCTAACTTCGTCTCATACTTCGCGGTCATCTTCGCAACACTTGACAAAATATTGATTCCGGCTATCGTCTG
>CAZPUW010000523.1:0-2273 GCA_964589795.1 uncultured bacterium | reverse complement strand
ACTGACACAAAAGATTCTGCGACTTTTGCATTCGACGAAACACAATACAAAACCAATGCATGGTATCCTTCTGAACTCGCGCGGTTATCCGGCCCGGACATTCTACGTGATGCCCGTGTTGCCGCACTCGCAATTCAACCCGTTCAGTACAATCCGGTCACAAAAACTCTGCGCGTTTATCGTTCCATCAACATTGAAACTATTCCAATCGGTGGAATGGGAACGAACGAAATACTTTCCAATCGTTCTCACGCGGTACCGAGTTTCGCCGGTGTGTACAGCGAAATCATTGGTGCTGACGATTTAGTAGAAGACGCCCGCAATGCTCCTCCCGGACAAGTATTGATTATCTGCCGTCCCAATGTAGCGGCTACGATGCAGACCCTTGCAAATTGGAAAACCCAATCCGGTCGTCCGACGCAAATCATGACTACCAGTACCCTCACTTCAACAGTAATAAAAAACAATATCATCATCCCCGCGTACAATTCCTTCAATCCACCCCTTGAAAACATCCTATTAGTTGGTGATGGCGGTAACGATACTTCAAACGATTACAACCTCCCAGCCCCTATACCAAGCATCACCTATACCTATAGCGACCATTGGTATGGTCAAATGACAACAAGCATTCTTGCCAGTATCTGGGTCTCAAGGTTGAGTTGTAATAATGTTTCTGAATTAATGACGCACATCAATCGTTCAATAAACTATGAGAAGAATCCACCCACTGCAGACACCACATGGTTCACGTATGGTTGGGGGTATGCCGGCATTTCGCATAACATTGTTACCAACCCGTCGAATATTCGCTTTTGCCTCGATATGATGCATGTGCGAGGAATTACAAATACAATATTCGATACCCATAACGGGAATGTAGATGCAAATCTTATCGGAAGTCGCCTCACCGATGGGGCGATTTTCTGGGCGCATCGTGCCGCATGGATTGGTGAAATCTCCGCTACTACCGATTTTGGTAACATTAACAATGTCAACAAACCATTTATTGCATTAAACATCACTTGCAGTTCCGGCGACTGGTATGGTACAACGACAACAGGTGTTGCCGAAGGTTTGACTAAATTGGGTAGTCCCTCTCAACCCAAAGGCGCACTATCGGGAATGTCAACTTCTACTGCCGGAACCAATCCCGCCCACAACAACGTCATGAGTGCCGGTACGTTTTATGCCCTCGGTGTGAAAGGTGCTCGCCAAGCGGGACCGATGTACTACGAAGGTAAATTCCAGATGTGGCGAAATTACATATTTGGTGATTCGGTCGATGCTTGTAGTTTCATCTACTGGAATAATCCGATGGGTGATATCTGCGTCAATTTTTGGACCGGTGTACCTCATACAATCAACGCAAATCTTCCTACCAATATGGGTATCGGTCAGAATCAGTTAGCGTTTCAGGTATTACAAGGCACGACTCCGGTTCCCGGGGCAATGGTCACTGCGTGGAAAAAGAACGCCGGTGGTCTGAACGAAACCTATGTCCGTGGCGTCACCGATGATAATGGTCACATTAATCTGACTATGACGAATACAACGGCAGGAACGTTAGTGGTGACTGTCAATGGAAATCAAGTCGGCCAAAATATTTTACCGCTGATTGATAGCATTCAAGTGAGTCAAACAACCGGCGACTTGGCATTTCGAACGCTTGCAGTACAAGACGACTCTACCAACGGACGGATAGGAAACAATAATGCTACCGCGAATCCCGGTGAAACCATCGACCTGAATGTCACATTAACCAATCGTGCCGGCACAACCGCTACCGGTATTTCCGGTATAATGACTTCGCCCGATTCACGCATCACTGTTATCAATAATTCCGCTAATTGGAATCAGATAACATCGACCGGCACCGGTGTCTGCACGACGCCGTTTAGGGTTCATTTGTTAGGCGGTTTTATTGATAATGAAGTAGTAAACCTTCAGGTTGTGCTTACATCCGACCAAGGTACCCGTACGATAAATGTTCCGGTTCCAATTCGCACAATGCGGCTCACGTATTCAAGCAACAATACATCCTCAGTTTGGAATACAGGTTCAGCGGCGCAATTAGCAATCACTGTAGTGAACAACGGTGGTTTGAGTGTGTTGACTCCGACTACCGCTACTTTGGTTTCATTGACCAATGGAGTCACTGTTCAAACACCCTCTGTTCAATTTGCCACTTTACCTACGAGTATTGCATCGACGAATACAACCCGTTGGGATGTATATTCGTCGATTACCGTGGTGCCCGGTACACAGGCCTC
>CAZPUW010000522.1:740-2290 GCA_964589795.1 uncultured bacterium | reverse complement strand
TGATGTATAAAATGCGGTGTTTATTGTCGACTTGACCGATTATGTCGATCATGTTTTCGGCAATCAATCTTAACTGCGACTCGCTGCGTGAGAGTGCGGTTTCGAATGATTTACGTGAAGTAATGTCAGTGAAAATAGTCGAAAACTGGCCAGTTTCGAGTGAAGCTAACGAAATATCAAAATGCCGTTTCAAGGGCTCGAAGTAAACTTCGAACCGGTACGGAATATTCGTCAAAGCGACATTTGAAAATTCTTTAAGGTATGGGGCCTTTCTAACTTTGTATACTTCTGTTGCAAGCTTACCAATGACTTCTTCCCGCTTTAAATTGAGGATATTTTCGTATCCTTTATTGACATCTAAAATACGGTAATTAACTGGAGCCCCATCTTCATCATAAATGAGTTCATGAAACGCTACTCCCTCGCTCATAGAAGTATAAAGCAAACGGAAACGTTCATCCGCTTTACGAACATTTTCTTCAATGCGGAGACGTTCTAACTCGGCGCTGGTGCGAGTGGCGACTAACGAAACAATTTTAGGTAAGATGCCGGGGTCCAAAATGGGTGTATCACTCATTACGCTTAATAGACCGATGATACGACCATTAGAATCGTGCAACGGAGTGCCGCAGTAACTCTCGATTTTCCGCTTACGGTATGATTCATTATTACTGTATTTTTTACGGAAGTCATTATTAATTACCACCATCCCGTCAGTTGAAAGTACTTGTTTGTCGGGAGAATCAAACAACCGGTAGCTATAGTTTTCTTCGAAATGATCAATACTCCACATAGCGAGCGTTTTCAATTCCGTGACAGGCAATTCATTCGTTTCACAAATGGTGACATATTTCGAGTGGATAAAGCCGGTTAATAAACGAACCACACTTTGGAAAAATACCGTTCCAACTTGACCTGTTGTTTTATCAATAAGCTGTTGTGCTATTTCCAACAACTGCTTTTTATCGGTAATGTCTTCAAAAGTAGTGATAGTAAAACGAGGACGTGTCAATTTTTCTTCCAACAACGGAACAGTGTCGTAACCTATCCATCGGATTTCGTTGGACTTTTTGTTATGAATACCGATTACTTGATTAATGCGTTCTACTTCCAAGTGTTTGGAAGGGACAAAGGGGTTGTGATCCAGTTTGTCGGTTAATTGTTCATTTAAAAAAGTGTAGTCGGGACCCAAATCTTTTTGGCCTGTCAACTCGTTTTCGGCACGTCCTAATATTTGGCACGCGACGTGATTAACGGCGATTATGAAACCGGAAATGTCACGAAATATGACTCCATGCGACATATTTTCGAACAGTGAGCGATAAGTTGCACCGGTCGGAGAGAAAAGCTCAAGAATTGATTGTAATTGTACTGGTTTGGTTTTAGACGGAGTACCAATGCTCCGCATGGGTTTCTCGTGCAGTGTCTTTTTCGACGACTTTGTGGCGGTTAGTGTCTTTTTATTGGAGTTCATGCAATCACTCGAGGTCGTGCCGGGAGCAAATCCTTAGTTGATAAAGATGCGAACTAGTGTCGGCATAACAAAGTAC
>CAZPUW010000522.1:0-730 GCA_964589795.1 uncultured bacterium | reverse complement strand
AAGGTAAACATCTAACTATCTTTATTCAATCCGGTAGTACAAGTATCTAATGACCTCGCACACATTAAGATTTTTAGTGAATAACGGTTAAAAAATCGAATAACGGCCCAATTATCAGATGTATTTCAGAGCATAGAATTAACGACCAACCGCTGGATTTTACTAATTCATTGTTTCATCAATATATTTAAATTAAAACAATGTTCACAAACAATTAAATTTCTTGCTCGTCAAAACTGATGGTTTTGCTGTTCCCAATTATATTGTAGTTGACTTGCTCATTTTGTTTATACCTATACTATTTTACCTGTATTAAGATTATGAAGACAATTTTTCGCTTTCCGACCGGTTTACCTTGACAGTCCTGTATCGTCTCGTTAATTTGTATATGTTAAAGCAGAGTTCATCGTGAAAACCAAAGTTGCTGGCGAGTTACTTGAGACTTATAAATATGTCAGCTCCACCAACGCCTGAAAACGATTATCATGATGCTCATGATACACCGGTAGACATCCCGGTCGTTTTGTTATCAGGTTTTACGGAAGCTGAAACCGGCGCGTTAATCGATGCTATTCTTGCTTCCGGCATTCGCAAACCGGCATTTGCCATGATACCCGATACTATGCACTCGCAACAGGTCGGCGAATACCTTTCAATCATCCGGGACGAACACCGATTGCTAAACGGTTAATTTCATTATCCTAACAACCTTGGATTGGGGGTCTTTCTC
>CAZPUW010000521.1:0-2291 GCA_964589795.1 uncultured bacterium | reverse complement strand
CTTGAAGGTTGTAATGACCAATCTGAACATTCGGAAATGAATAGTGTCCGATACTATCCGTCATCATTGTATAACCGCGGTTTACTATTTCCACCCGCGCTCCGGTTACAGTAGAATTATTCGAAGCACGACGCACGGTCCCTGATACACTGCCTTGTGAAGGACTTGCAGTTGTAAATAAAATGGCAAAGTTGGAATTATTACCGTTTGGTATCGGGCTGCATCCGGGATTATAGTGGTTCCAGTAACAGTATTCGATGGCACGGGTATAGTTACTGTCGGCAATACCCACAGTAGCAAAACTGACACCGGTTTCCTCACTTGAGTAAGGGGCGGGTTGAAAGTTCTTGTACTGAAACAACAACGGCGAAACAAGTGTATAATAAGAGTAAAACCTGGAATCATAAATGACAACTTGATACTCTTCTGCACTTAGGGAATTTACGGTTGTTGTTTTCCAAGTCACGATAAACCTGTGATTCACGGTATCACTCTTAACGTATACACCTTCATTCGTACCGGTATTCTTCTGGTCGCACCAATTCACAGCGACAATATTGCGGGGTCCGTCGTGCGCAGGTAGATGCCAATTCAAACCATTGTTATAGTTCGGTTGCGCTCCGAACGCGACCCAACCATTGGTACAGATAGTTATCGAATCATACACCGCTTCGTAGTAACGCACGGGGAAAGGTAAGTGTAGGACAATAGAGCAGTCAGTCGAAGTTGGACCCCAATTGCTCAAAAAAGCATCGGTTAATGGTAAACGAGTACCCGTTCCACCGATTGCCGGTATAAGTTCAACCCAATTATACGTCGGACGAATTTGGTTATAAGCAGTATCCCTGACATCATACGCATAGTAACCGTAAGGGTCGGGACCGGTGGGATCGTTGAACGTTCGGTTACCGATTGTGATTGAGAAAAATACTGTATCTCTTACATCACCCGAAGAAAACGCAACACCCATGCTGTTTATCGAACCCGGAACGACATGTCTGTTCGTTGAAATGTGGAATAATTGATCGCTTGGATTAGACACATTAGAATCGACAGGCAAACCGGCAAATGTGGCATTTGCAGTTTCGACTGCGATATAAGGGGTTAAAGAAAATAGCATCGCGGTTGTAGTTCCAGTAGAGAGTGTACCGGTATTTCGAACCGTGATAGCAAGGTTACAACTTTGACCGGGTATGACTGTCAAAGGAGTCAATGTAGAAGAAATAAATGTTATTCGGATTGAATGGACAGTTAATGGAACGGTGATCGTCCGGTTTCCTTGATTCGTCACCAAATCGAGTCGTAACGGTATGAAATCTCCATCTTGTATACCGCTTAATAGATGTATGCGGAACGGTGTTAAGGATTGTACCGTTCTACCCGCTGAATCGGAAAGCCAACTCGATGTATTGTTGACAACAACGATACGTGAATCGTTGCTGATAAGAGTCCCGGTTATACCGGTGGCGACATTTGTTCCACGATTATTGAGTTGTAACGACAGGTCGATTATTTCACCCGGATTTGCATAACCGTCATTATTTCCAGCACGACCCGAAGTAGAATCATCCCATATTACTTGATTTGAGTATGCAAGGTCGGCAGGGGATTGAACTACATGAATGGTATCGATGAGGGGATAAATATTTTGACCCGCTTGATTGCCTGTGACAGTCAACAACATCGTACCGGCGGTTGCATTTGTAAGAGTTAATACAACACGCCCGCTATCATCGGTAATTGCTCGGAGATAGGTTTCATCCAATCCTGCATTATTCTTTTTCCACGCGGTAACCATCGCACCGGAAACAGGTTGAGCACTTTGAAGAATTTGAAGCTCCATCCGATTTTGACCAATATTAATAGTAGTGGGAACATTTGCCGTCACGAAGCGCGGAACACCCGTCCACAACCTTGCCGATATGTCACCCATCGGATTATTCCAATGAATGAATTGTGCCGCGTTTATTGAATCACCAATCCGGTAGTTTCGATATAACTGGAATTTGCCCTCAAAGAACATTGGACCCGGTTCTTGTACTTTTTTTACACCGAAAGCATAAAATGTTCCCGCCATCATTACGCAAAGGTGTTGCGGATCTGTGCTGCCAAGTTCGACACCATCAGCTGCGATTGCACCTCGCGGTTGAGCTGGACTACCAAGTTTTGTTTCGGCGACTTGCATACCGCTTGCTGTCGGTCCAAACCAATCGCCGGTATCATCACCTAAATGAATACTGACAAACGGTTTGTTTATATTTTGTATATTTTGTATATCGATAGGAGTTATA
>CAZPUW010000520.1:0-2297 GCA_964589795.1 uncultured bacterium | reverse complement strand
GCATTGCACACAGAAATGCGGCAAACAATGCAGACATCGGTACGAGCAGTAACATCGAGTAACTCGGCTCGAGATACAACGACAATGCAAGTCCGGTAAGTAGTCCCGAAGCACCGAAAATTCCGGCACGGATATAAGCACGGTCGGCGCGGTATGCAACAGCGAAGAGATGCGCGGTTAACGCGCCAAGGAGACCGTAAAAGCCGTGGTGGGGTTGAAGAAAAGTTGCGAATAAAAAAAGGATTCCGGTTCGCTTGCGCCCGCTGAACAAAACGGCGCCATACGCGGTAAGGAGGTCACCCACCAGTGTCTGAATAAACTGTCCGAACCGATTGGTGTCTGGTGTTGTGTTCAATTGAAATTTTCTACCGGTATAGCCGACAAGGTCGTCTGTCACCTATTTGACAATAACCCGCACTAGTTACAAAAACGGCGCGAACTATGTTATCCGCGCCGGGAGTGTGAGCGACAGTCACGGATAATTTACTTATTTTCGTTTGAGATGCTCCGGTAACTGATCCAATTGTTTCCAATATTCGACAGTCTCGCCTTTACGAACGACATGGGTTTTGCTTTGCTCGTCGATTAACACAACCGGTGGCCGGGTATGAATGAATTGAGTCGATTGAGTAAAGTTATACGCACCAATATTGCGAACGACCAAATGGTCACCGGTTCGTAACGGCGGCAACACAGCATCCTGCGATAGGATATCGATATTCATGCAGAGGTTACCGAGAATCGTAGTTGTTTCCGAGACTACACCGGATTCTTTCGCCAACCGCATATCATACTTGTACCAATAGACGTTTGACAACAGGTTAATACCAGCGTCGATGACAATCGCGCGACGCTCGTTGTTCAAGCGACGTTGACTAACGACGGTGACGATTAGGTGCATCGCTTCATCCACCATCGCCCGCCCGTGCTCGAATAACAGAAATGGTAACTCGTCGTTGGTGTATGGCCCATCGAGTAATACGGGACAAATCGCTTCGGCATAGGCATGGAAATCGGGACAGGTTTGTTCGCCCGGTAACCACGCGTTGTGCAACGTGTTTTTCGAAGCGAACCCGCCGCCTAAATCCCAGTACTTGAGTTTGATTCCAAATTCATTGCGGAGCGTGGTTGCAAATTCGACAATTTTCTTTGCCTCTTCGGTGTACATCGCAGTGTCGTCGATATACGTTCCGATATGGCAGTGCAGACCGACCAATTCGAGGTAGGGGCTTTCGATAATGCGACGTGCGACATTATAGGCGTCGCCGGAATCGTAATTAAATCCGAAACGGAGCCATGGCGGATAATTCAACGCGAATGCAAGTCGGATACCCACTTCAATTTTGTGATTGAATAACCGTGCGACTTCTTCCATCAGATAATATTCATCGAAGCTGTCGATATTGATTATCGCGCTGTCTTCCGCCGCCCGAAGTAAATCTTCCTTGGTCTTTTGCGGACCGTTGAATACAATTTGTTCGCCGGGAATTCCATTCCTTCTCGCCATTTCGTATTCCGTGCCACTTACAACTTCGGCCCACGCCCCTTCACTGTGCAAAGTCATGGTAACGGCATCGAGATAATTCGTTTTATAACTGTAAGCGAGTTGTACACGGGGATAACGGGGGCCGAATGCCTGCATGAACATTCGATAGCGGCGTCGAAGGGCGGGTTCGGATACGACATACAACGGCGAACCATATTCTTTTGCCAATTGCGAAACCACTACGCCGTCGATAACGCCATAAGGAAGCATGGCGGGATGTTTACCATACTTATTGGTAAAACCGACCATGTGTCGCACAATCGCCGGTTTTTCCCAAAACTCGCGACGTACCGATTCCGTGCCAGCGGTTCCATTCGTGTTTCTGTTATCGGTCATCTCATATCCCCTTAACGTTGTTGCCATCGCGATAGACCACTTCGCCATGCACCGTTAAACCCTCTAACGCGGAAAGATCACATATAATATCCACAGCGTGACGAGCGAAGGTAACCCCGCTTCGATAATCAGGTAACGGCCCCGGTTTTCGGCCAAGGGCAAGTTGTAAATCGGCATACGGGAGGTTTTGTCCTGAACCGGTGGTCAGGTAGCACCAAGATGGAAAGCGTGGATTGATTTCGATTAAATAGTACTTGCCGCTTTGCTCATGACGCATCAACTCCAACTCACAGGGGCCACGCCACTGTAACAACTCCACTACGCGTTTGGTAAGAATAAGCAGCTCTTCATCGCGAATCGTCACACCCGCCCACGCTTTTCCTTTTTCGGTCAAACGGAGTTTGCGCATCGGAAC
>CAZPUW010000519.1:0-2333 GCA_964589795.1 uncultured bacterium | reverse complement strand
TCAGCACGAAATACAATACGTAATACTTCTTCTTCCACTTCGGTAAACATTTGCTGGAATAGTTCGAAACCTTCACGCTTATATTCGATTAAGGGATCTTTTTGACCGTACGCACGAAGACCTACACCTTCTTTCAACCTATCCATATTCGCAAGGTGGTCGCGCCATTTTTCGTCGATTACGCGAAGTTGTACCCAACGGATAAATTGGCCAAATCCTTCCTCACCGATACGTTCGCGACGACGATTTAGCCGTTCCTTCGCACGCTCGACGACAATTTCCTGCAACTCTTCCTGCATGATATGGTCGCGTTGTTCGACAGTGAGAGTCAAGTCGACACCGAGTAATCGCATTGAGCGATTTGTTAGAGCATCCCAATCCCATTCGTGGGGACTGCTTCCTTTTTCGGTAAAATCATCGACCAAACTTTCGGCAAAGCTGGTAAGCATATCGTTTAGCGAGCCATACGGGTCACCACCGAATAATAAATTACGACGGCGGGTATAAACCGTTTCCCGCTGCTGATTCATTACGTCATCATATTCGATAAGTTGCTTACGAACACCGAAGTTGTATTGTTCGACCCGCTTCTGTGCTTTCTCGATGGAGCGGGTGATTAGTGCATGGGTAATAACCTCGCCCTTTTGTACACCGAGCCGATCCATCACACTGGCGATACGCTCGCTTCCAAACAGTCGCATCAGATTATCTTCGAGTGAGAGATAAAACTGCGAACGTCCGGGATCGCCCTGCCGACCGGATCGGCCACGCAACTGGCGGTCAATGCGGCGTGATTCGTGACGTTCGGTTCCGATAATCTGCAAACCGCCGACACGATTTCCTTTTTCATCGGTATGAACCACACCTTCACCGAGTTTGATATCAGTACCACGGCCCGCCATGTTGGTGGCGATAGTTACCGATCCGGCTTGTCCTGCGGAAGCGACAATTTCCGCTTCACGTTGGTGCTGTTTCGCATTGAGAACGTTGTGTTTTACCCCTTTGCGGTTCAGATAGCGCGACAGCAATTCCGATACTTCGACGGAAACCGTACCGATTAGAACCGGCAAACCTTGTTTGTTCAAATCGGCTACATGGTCGACTACCGCATCGTATTTTTCCGCTTTGGTTTTGTAAACCATGTCTTCGTCGTCGTCGCGAATCATCGGTTTGTTCGTAGGAACAACGGTTACTTCGAGTTTATAAATCGAATAAAATTCTTCTTCTTCCGTGACGGCTGTGCCAGTCATACCTGCGAGTTTTTTGTACAAACGGAAATAATTTTGCAGCGTTACGGTGGCTATGGTTTGGGTTTCCCCTTCAACGGTAACGCCTTCCTTCGCTTCGATTGCCTGATGCAAGCCATCGGAGTAACGGCGTCCAACCATCAAGCGACCGGTATGCTCATCGACAATTAAAACTTTTCCTTCCTGAACGACGTACTCGATATCTTTTTCATAAAGCGTATAAGCACGAAGAAGTTGCGACAAGTTGTGGATGCGTTCGGATTTCGCGGAGTAGGATGTTTCAAACTTTTCCATCTCCGCTTCGCGTTGCACATCGGAAAGGTCTTTCGAGTTTTTTATCTGGTGAATTTCGTCCGCAAAATCGGGAAGGACATACATATCCTTATCGACACGCTCGACCTTAGCCAGAAGCTCACGACCCATTTCCGAGACATCGACGCTGTGCTGCTTTTCATCGATTGAGAAATAAAGTTCTTCGTCGAGAAGGTGCATCTTCTTTTCAGAAAGGAACTCATTCTCAACTTCCGTCATGATTTTCTTGGTGCCGGATTCGCCAAGCAGTTTGATTAATCGCTTATGCTTCGGCATACCACGGCTGGCTTTCAACAACATCAATCCAAGTTCGCGCTCTTCTTCATTCGATAGTTGGTCGCCGGCATCGACTTTTTTGTAAAGCTTTTCACCTTCGGCAATAAAATTATTGACCATCTCGCGTTGCTTATGCACAATCGTCTCTACGGCGGGTTTCGATTGATTATACAAATCGGTGTTGCCGCGGGCTGGACCGGCGATAATCAACGGCGTTCGTGCTTCATCGATTAAGACGCTATCGACTTCATCTACGATTGCGTAATGATGTCCGCGTTGTACGACTTCTTCCGGCGTCGTTGCCATATTGTCACGGAGGTAATCGAAACCAAATTCATTATTAGTGCCGTAGGTGATATCGCAAGCGTAGTTTTCGTGGCGAGCTTGCGGTGTCATCTGCGATAAAATACAACCAACGGTGAGGCCGAGATATTTGAATATCCCGCCCATCCATTCGGAGTCACGGCGGGCCAGGTAGTCGTTAACGGTCACGACGTG
>CAZPUW010000518.1:0-2335 GCA_964589795.1 uncultured bacterium | reverse complement strand
GGTGGCGACGGGTGTGTCAGTTTCCGCCGGGAGAAATTCATTCCGAAGGGTGGCCCGGACGGCGGCGATGGTGGCAAAGGGGGAGACATCATTTTTGTCGTCGATCCGAATCGTACGACTTTGCTCGATTTTCGCTACACGAAACACTATGAAGCGCCTAATGGAGAGCATGGTAACGGTTCGCAGATGACTGGTCACGGCGGTAAAGATATCGTTATCCCGGTGCCGCCGGGAACAGTTTTTCGTGACAAGGAAACCGGCGAGTTACTTGCCGACATGACTGATGCGGATCAACGGTGGATTGCCGCGAAAGGGGGACGGGGAGGACAAGGGAACATTCACTTCGCAACTTCCGTCAATCAAGCTCCGCGAAAAGCGACTCCGGGTAAAGCCGGTGAAGTAAAAGAGATGGTGCTGGAACTGAAATCAATTGCGGACGTAGGGTTGGTCGGTATACCGAATGCGGGAAAATCCACTTTATTATCAGCGGTATCAGCCGCACGACCGAAAATTGCGAACTATCCCTTCACGACGCTTGAACCGAATCTTGGTATTGTGAGGGTAGCGGAATTTGCCGGATTTGTCATGGCGGATATTCCCGGTCTCATCGAAGGGGCAAGCGAAGGAAAGGGGTTGGGACACCGCTTTTTGCGGCATATCGAGCGGACACGCCTGCTTTTATTTTTAATCCCCGTGGATAGCCCTGATCCGGTTGCTGAATTGGGCATGTTGCGGAAAGAGTTGGAACAATATGCACCGGAATTAATAAATCGTCCGTATTTTGTCGTCCGTTCGAAAGCGGATATGATTAATGAAGAGACTATCGAATTACCGGAATCTGTTTTGACATTTTCTGCCGTTACGCGCTTTAACTTGGATGAATTGATTCACCTTATTTGGAAACGATTGGAAGAACTACCAAAACCAACAATGCGCAAAGAGACCGACAACGACTATGACGAATCATGACATCTGCTATACCATCGCGCTATTAGCGGTCGATGGTGTGGGTCCCACCCGGTGCCGGCGGTTGATGGCGGCGTTTGGAAATGCCGAAGCCGTACTGAAGGCATCCTACAACGATTTAATTCATATCGAGGACATCGGCGAGCAAACTGCGAACTCGATAGTAAGTGCGAAAGCACAATTGAGTGATGCGGAAAAAGTTTGCGAACAAGTTGAGAAATTGGGTTTAACCCTTCTCTCTGATTCCAATCCCGATTATCCCGAACCGTTGAAACAGATTTCCGATCCACCGATTCTATTGTATGCGAAGGGGAAACTGAAACCGCAGTGGGATCGCGCAATAGCGATTGTCGGTAGTCGCCTCGCTACGGAATATGGCAAGAAAATAGCGTATCAATTAGGTGATGAATTTTCGTCAAACGGTTGGACTGTTGTCAGCGGAATGGCGATAGGTATTGACGGAGCGGCACATAAAGGAGCAATCGCCGGGCTCATCGGGAGTACAGTTGCGGTGTTGGGATGTGGTTTGGACATTGTTTATCCACCGCAACACAAAGAATTGATGCAACATATTGAGGAACATGGACTTCTACTCTCGGAGTACCCACCGGGGTTGCAACCCGATGCCCGGTTCTTTCCGCAACGTAACCGTATCATTAGTGGACTAACCGTAGGAACTATTGTCGTAGAAGCGCGTGAGCGTTCAGGGGCATTACTCACTGCCGATAGCGCGTTAGAGCAAAATCGCGATTTATTTGCCGTTCCGGGCTTGGTATCGTCGCACTTATCACGCGGCCCGCACCGCCTCATCCAAAAGGGGGCGAAACTGATTACCTGTGCGGAAGATGTGATTGGCGAATACCAGAGCCGGGAAGCGCTTCGCCCGAAACCGAAAGTGAAAGTAGCAGAGTTGTCCGCCGAAGCGCGAAAAATGGCGGAAATCCTGCAAAGCGAAGCTATGACGGCGGACAAGTTATCGGAAAAGACGGGAATGGGAATCGGGCAGCTTTTAGCCCATCTTACCGATATGCAATTGAAAAACTTGGTTGTAACAGTGGGAAGTGAATTCCACTGGAATGGAGGGAAAGTATGACGAAGCGAAAATTAGCTTGGGCGGGGGGCGGTATCATCGTCTTACTCTTAAGTTTTCTTGCCGGATTTCGAATCGCGGAAGGTCAGGATACCAAAGGGGGGTCGCTGACTTTTCAACTGCAAAAATTTTCAGCGGTAATTGCAGCTATTCGTGGAAACTATGTCGAAGAACCCGATATGGCGGATGTGATGGAAGGGGCAATCAGTGGTGCCCTCGAACGGCTCGATCCGCACTCCACCTACATTCCGGTCAAAGAAGAGCAACGGTTGGATGAGA
>CAZPUW010000517.1:0-2350 GCA_964589795.1 uncultured bacterium | reverse complement strand
CGTCGCCGAGTACTTCCCGCGCAAGTATACGATTGCCCATCATTTTCCCCCAAAGAATGAGTGGGTTGACTACTTTAAGTGGTTTGAATAGAATCAACCGATTGGCTGATTCTATTCAAATCGAAATGTGAAGAGTAAAGATAACTTTTATGGTTACTTTTTCAAATTGGTCACTAATCGCTCGGTATCCCGTGCGATAACTAACTCTTCATTGGTAGGAATTACTAGTACTTTGGTTTTCGATGTTTCTGCACTGACGATTCGTTCCACATTGGGCATGTTTTCGTTTGCTTCGTGATTGAGTGCGATATCCATTCCTTCCAAATTCTGTACGGAACGTTTGCGGACCTCGGCTGCATTCTCCCCGACACCACCGGTAAAGACTACTGCATCGACACCACCCATTGCCGCCATGTAAGACCCGATGTACTTCCGAATCCGGTAGCAAAATACGTTCAAAGCCAGTGTGGCGCGTTCGTTCCCGTTCTTCATTTCACTCAGGATGTCGCGCATATCGGATGAAATGCCGGAAAGCCCAATCAAACCACTGTGTTTGTTCATCAATGCATCGGCCTCGGAGCGGGATAAATCTTCTTTACCCATGATGTACAGCAGCGCTGCGGGGTCGATGTCGCCACACCGGGCACCCATCACCAACCCTTCGACAGGTGTGAAGCCCATAGAAGTATCGACCGATTTCCCTTTATCGACAGCGGCCATCGAGCAACCGTTCCCTAAGTGGCAAGTAATAATCTTCAGTTCTTCGATGGGTTTACCGAGTACGGACGCGGCGCGATTGGCAACATAGACGTGGGAAGTGCCATGGAAACCGTAGCGGCGAATGGAGTAACGTTTGTAAAGAATGTAAGGAAGGGCGTACATGTAGGCGTAATCAGGGATAGTATGATGGAATGCCGTGTCGAACACGCCCACTTGTGGGATGTTCGGCATTAATTGCTGGCACGCCTTGATACCTTTGATATTGGCGGGATTGTGCAACGGTGCCAGTTCGATACATTCGGTTAGCTGGTCCATAACTTCTTTGTTAATCATAATGGAACCGGTGAACTTCTCACCACCGTGGACGACACGATGGCCTACGGCGTCGATTTCGCTCCGATCCTTCAATACGCCGTGGTTTGGGGCGATAAGGATGGCGAGGATGTATTCGATTGCGATTTGGTGGTCGATGATTTCCGCGACAATTTTCACTTTATCGCCGTCGTTACGGCTGTGGTTCAGGATGGCGTCGCGCATTCCGACACGCTCAATCAGACCTTTACAAAGTGGTTGTTCGCCTTGCGTGGTCTCGAACAGTTGATACTTGATGGATGAACTGCCGCAGTTGAGGACAAGAATTTTCATTTGGGTAACTCCCGGGGACGTTGAATTAGTAGTGATAGCGAAGAAAGGTAAAGATAATACATTTTTGCGGGTTAGGCGAGTGCCGGAAAGCACATATAAATCGTAGAAATTGCTTGAAAGTACTTTAAAAAGTATGAAGTAAATGAATATACTTATAGCCAAAGTAAATGAACTACACTACGATTTCAAACCGGGGATTGCATTGGCAAGCGAAGAAACAAGAGGATTCGATTGGAACAACTTATCCGAAGATTATGCTTTTCGATTCGATAAACGCGTTCAATCACAAACCGGAATTTATTACGACCGTTACGACGATTTACTGAACCGTGTAGTCGATCTTGCCGAGATTCGGGATAGAGATCGCGTATTGGAAATCGGTTGCGGTACGGGTGAATTAACTCGAAAATTGATTCAGCAAAGCTACTCTCCGGTTTGCGCAGTCGATCCTTCTCACCAGATGTTAGAAGAAGCATGTGTGAAGTCGATAAAAGAGGGGTGGCTAAAACAAGTCAATTTCGAATGCATCGAGAATCCGTTCGTCGCTCTGCCCTATAAGGATTTATCATTCTCAGTTGTCGCAAGTACCTACGCATTCCACCATGTATCCGAAGAAGACAAACGGTTTGCGATTGAAGAGATGAGCCGGATAATCAAAACCGATGGACGGCTCGTTATCGGCGATGTTATGTTTCCCAATGCCGGTGCGAAAAATCAAGCGTTGCAATATTACCGCGACGAACTTGAAAACGAACCATTCGCATTATTAGATTTTCTCTATACCCAGCTTACATACAATGGTTTCGTGATGAGTATGGAGCAAGTTGGTGAAATAACGTGGGTCGTGCGGGGATTAAAGCGGTAACGTCTTAATACAACTTTAGTTCGTGAAAAACTCAGCGCAGGATTTATCTTCTTTAACACTTCCATTTTCTAACATTATCACCCGGTCACAAGTCGCTTTGATTAAATCAAAATCGTGTCC
>CAZPUW010000516.1:0-2364 GCA_964589795.1 uncultured bacterium | reverse complement strand
TTCGTCGGTGTGAGTGCGGCGTATTGGATGGTGACCAATTTCTGGACGACGCTCATACCGAATGGTATCGGCAGGGTGTGGCCGGAATGGATTGTGTCATTTGTTCCAAACGCAGTGAACAGGGAACCGAATTATTACTTCCTGATTCCGATTCTGTTGGGACTGATGATGCTGACGCGGCTCATCGGGGGTATCGGCTGGATTAGCCGCTGGCCGATGGCGCTCATTATCGGGTTCTCCGCAGGGACAAATCTTACCCGGTATTTGCAATCGGATTTTCTCGCACAAGTGCATACGTCGTCGGTGCCGATTGTCGTGACGAGCGCCGGCACGTTCCTGTGGGGTGAAACCATCTCCAATATCGTGTTGGTGTTGGGTGTGCTGGCTGGACTGATCTATTTCTTCTTCTCGGTCGAACATAAAGGGGCGATTGCACACGTATCGCGCGCAGGGATTTGGGTGCTGATGGTGACATTTGGTGCGGCATTCGGATATACAGTAATGGCGCGTATCTCGCTGTTGATTGGGAGGTTTGAATTTTTGCAGGAGTGGGTGAAGTCGTTTACGAGTTAATTGGATGGAATTCGTGATGGGAGAAGATTCATTATCACAAGATATTTTCTCAATCTTAGGTAGATTGTGGGAAAGTGGGAAAGTAGGTGAACACGACGTTAAGAATTATCAAGCGATAATTAGTTTATATTTTTTAGTAAGAGGAAGGAAACCCTTGATTGAGAAATGGTGCATGAACGAGTTGGAAACTAGGTATAGCGAATTTCGGAAGAAACTTGGAGAATCGTAATCGTAAAGGAGCGGAAGTACAACAAGATTTAAATGAACAATAATCAATATTACCGTTCGTATGATTTGTTTTTTAGAAGAAGTGTGCGCAGTCTCTTTTAGGATGACAAAAACATGAGTTCTACAAATTTGGAAACACAAACCCTTAACTTAAAAACACTTTTAAGTTCAGGAAAAATTTACAAAGTGCCTCAGTTTCAGAGAGATTACTCTTGGACTGAGATTGAATGGGAAGATTTATGGAACGATCTCTTAGCTCTTTCAGAAGAACAAATCCACTATATGGGTTATATCGTTTTGCAAAGCAATGATGAAAAGGAATTTGAAATAATTGATGGACAACAACGATTTGCAACAATAAGTGTCTTAGCTTTAGCCATTATAAAAAACTTGAACGATTTTATTAGCGCTGATATTGAACCGCAGAATAATCGTGAAAGAATCGATGAACTACATCGTACTTTTTTAGGTTATAAAGATCCATCCTCCTTAATTTCAAGATCAAAACTAGCTTTAAACAACAACAACAATGATTTTTATCAAAACAATTTGTTAAGATTAAATATTCCTAAGAAATCGAGTTCTCTTAAACCCTCAGAAAAATTACTACTCAAGGCATTTAGATTTTTTGAAGAAAAAATACGAAATCATTTCACCAAAAAAGAAGGAGCTGAGATTGCAAGCTTTTTAAATGATCTTGTTGGTGAAAAGCTTGTATTCACATATATCTTTGTAAGTAACAACCTAAGTGCCTATAAAGTATTTGAGACTTTGAATGCCCGAGGAGTGAAATTATCAACTACTGACTTACTCAAAAATTACTTATTCTCGATACTGGCAAAGACTAGTGGAGTTGAACTAAAGGCGATTGAAAGACAATGGCAAATCATCAATAATTGTCTTGTTGGCGAAGACCTTCCTACTTTTACTAGATATTATTGGAATTCCACACATCCATTAGTTAGAAAGCCTTTGTTATACAAAGAAATAAGTCAAGTTGTCAATACAAAAGAAGTAGCATTCACTTTACTAAATGAGTTAGAAAAGTATGCACCATTTCATGTTGCTTTATCTAGGCCAGACGATGCTGAATGGAACAAAGAACAACGTCAACTCATTACTGAATTATCACTATACAGAGTTTCACAATGCTATCCGTTACTTTATAGTGCTTGGGCTAATTTTAACGATCAAGAATTTACTAAACTTTTAAGATTAGTAGTCGTAATTTCATTTCGTTACAATGTAATAGGTAGTTTGAATACAAATATTTTGGAAGTTGTGTATAGCAAAGTGGCAAATAAAATTACGAGTCACGATATCACAACTACAAGGCAGGCGTTCGAAGAATTGAGAAAAGGAATTTATGTCAATGACGAAGCATTTACCAATAACTTCGCCACAAAATATATTGATACAACACATCCTGCTTCAAAAAAAATTGCTCGTTTTATTTTATGTAAGATTGAGAGTTATTTAAGCAAGAAAGAAATCGATGATGATTCAACAATTATCACGATAGAACATATACTACCAGAAAATCCTTCAAACGAATGGAATCAA
>CAZPUW010000515.1:0-2368 GCA_964589795.1 uncultured bacterium | reverse complement strand
AAATAGCACCAGCGAAACGAAGAGAATTCTCAATAACGAAGACAATCTCATCGGAGATGCCCCCGCCGTTTGAAGAAGTCCGCCAATACCGGGACGACATCGACATCACTCTTTACTTCTACCTTATCCACGCGGGACCGATTTAGTATCGCAAGGGTATTTTCACGCTGAAGTTGAAAGCCGTTCTTCCACGCCCGGCGAACTTCAGCGCGGCTGCTGTCAATCCAACTCTCTTTCATCGTCTCCGCATCGAATATCTTCAACCACCCGACATCCGGGAGGTCTTCCTCAAGTTTATCGACCAGCTGAACCGCCACAACATCGTGCTTGGAAGCGGTCTGTTGGAGCGCATCGCTGTAACCGGCAGTATGGAAATCGGAGAGTAAAAAGAGAATGGAACGCTGGCGGAGAATGCGGCTTGCATACTCGAGTGCACTCGTCAGATTGGTTCCGGGGTGTTTCGGCTCAAATTCGACCAAATCGGTCAGAACACGGAATGCCTGACTACGCCCTTTTTTCGGCGGCAAATACCGTTCGACCCGGTCGCTAAAGAGAAGCAGACCGACTTTATCGTTGTTGCGAATCGCTGAGAAAGCAAGAATGGCAGCGATTTCAGCGGCTATCTCAGATTTCCACTGCTTCACCGACCCGAATTGTTGCGAGGATGAAACATCGACTAATAGAAGAACGGTAAGTTCGCGGTCTTCTTCGAATGTTTTCACGAACGGGTGATTCATTCGCGCGGAAACGTTCCAATCGATATCGCGGATATCGTCGCCGGGAATATAGTCGCGGACTTCGCGGAAGGTAACGCCACGCCCCCGGAACACCGAATGGTATTGTCCAGTGAATGAAGTATTGACGATTCCACGGGTCCGAATTTCAACTTCCCGGACTCGCTTGAGTAGTTCTTTCGCGTTCATTACGGTACGACTATCCGGTCGAAGAGGGTCTTGACGACTTTATCCGGTGTCCAATCCTGCGCTTCGGCTTCGTAACTGAGACCGATACGGTGGCGAAGGACATCGACGCCAACCGTACGCACATCTTCAGGAAGCACATAGCCGCGTTTCTGCAAGAACGCATATGCTCTTGCACATGAAGTCAAATAAATCGAAGCGCGGGGACTAGCACCATACCGGAGCATACCGTCCAATTCCTTGACGCCGGCGGCACCCGGATCACGGGTCGCAATGACGATATCGAGCACATAATTCTCAATCTTTTCGTCGGTATAAATCTGATCGCATGCATCGCGGATTTGCAGTAATTCTTTCGGATCGAGTACCGGTTGTACTTTTTCGGTAAGGATGCGTTTTTGTTCGCGGAGAATGGTTCGCTCTTCTTCCCGTGACGGATACGACAGGACAACCTTCATCAGGAAGCGGTCTAACTGCGCTTCGGGAAGCGGATAGGTTCCTTCCTGTTCGAGCGGGTTTTGGGTCGCAATCACGAGGAAAGGTTGCTCTAACGGATATGTCTCTTCACCGATGGTAACCTGACGTTCCTGCATCGCTTCGAGTAGCGCCGATTGTACCTTTGCCGGAGCACGGTTGATTTCATCGGCGAGGAGGAAATTCGTAAAGATTGGTCCCTTGCGGGTGATGAACTTCTGCTCGCGGGTATCGAAAATCAAAGTTCCCGTAACGTCGGCAGGGAGCAAGTCAGGGGTAAACTGGATACGGTGAAACTTCGCGTTAATCGAATCGGATAGTGTCTTCGCCGCGAGTGTTTTCGCCAGTCCCGGTACCCCTTCGAGTAACAGATGCCCATCGCATAGTAGGGCTATCAGCATCCGGTCGACAAGGTTGTTTTGTCCGACAATAACTTGGCCGAGGGCTTTCCGTACCCGTTCCAATCCGGCGGACTCCCGTCCGATCATTTCATTTAGTGCTCGAATGTCAGTGTGCATGTGCGTTCCCAATTAATCTCAATCTTATTCCTTGGTTTTGTTACAATCTAATGGGGCAATCCTTGAATTGCCCCGGTTCGATACCGATTGCTCTCCGACTGCGCGGTGTAACACTTTCCGCATTGCGCACCGGTATCCCATCCGGTAGTATTATACGCAATCTCGAAAACTGAGTTCCCTGCGTAGGAGTTACTTCGTCTCTTTCTTCGTCGAATCGGCTGGTGCAAGCGACTTCAGCTCATCGATGTCGTTGATATCTTTTCCTAAGTGCTTCAACTCCCATTGTGCCGAGGCGATGATTCCCGAGTCGCTTACTGCAGAATAATCAGAGAGGAATTTCTGATATGCCGACTTCGCTTTGTCCATGTCCTTCAATTCATTGGCGTATAGAAAACCAATCATGAACTGCGCCTGCGGTGCGCGTTTACCCTTCGGAGTACTCGTCACCAACTCTTC
>CAZPUW010000514.1:0-2373 GCA_964589795.1 uncultured bacterium | reverse complement strand
GTTAATCGTGACGCGCTGTTCGAGATTAGCGAAAACCTTCTTGTTCTATCTGGATTTCACGAAAGTGAAATCGGTTATTATCTCGACCGTAACGACCGGAACACGGCTAAGAAACATGCATCAGAATGGAAAGCCGCGTTCGGTGACCGCTTCTATCTTGAGCTTCAGGATTTCAACCGCGAAGTCGACGAGTTGCTTTGCGTCGAGATGGAACAAATCGCGAACGACTTATCAATACCCACTGTTGTAACGAATTCAGTGAAATATCTCAATCAAGGTGACGGGGAGACTCTTGAGTTACTCCAAGCTATCGGTGAGCATGTAACGCTTCCGCAATATTACGAATTACATGAGCACGACACCGAAGAGACGTATTTAAAATCCGCTGATGAGATGTATGAGCGATTTGCCGGACGTGAAGAAGCATTGGCGAGGACGTTGGAGATTGCCGAACGTATTCAGTTTGCCGTACCCACCGGTAAAGTGATGATGCCCCGCTTTCCACTTCCAGCGGAAGCACCTGTTCAGGATCTCGATGAATATTTTTGTTATCAGGCGCGTAAGGGTCTTGCCGACCGCCTAGGAACGGTTAGCGATGAGTACCGGGATCGGCTTGAGTATGAGCTTGAAGTCGTACGTAAAACCGGGTTCAGCGGGTATTTTCTTATTGTCGCCGATTTTATTCAGGAAGCGCGTAAGCGTGGTGTACCGGTAGGTCCCGGTCGTGGTTCCGTTGCCGGGTCGCTCGCTGCTTATGCGTTACACATCACCCATCTCGATCCCATCGAATACGATTTAATCTTCGAACGGTTTTTGAATCCAGAGCGTGTTTCCGCACCGGATATGGACATCGACTTTGCCGATGATTCGCGAAGCGTTGTCATCGACTACGTGCGGGAGCGGTATGGGGCAAATGCCGTTAGCCAAATCGCCACGTTCGGTAAACTAAAAGCGAAAGGTGCGATACGGGACGCGGGACGTGTTTTGGGAATAAACCTTGCCGATGTCGAACGTCTTGCAAATGCATTCGGAAAAGTAAAAGTCCCGGTCGATAATGAATATTTCGGGATCGAGCGTGCATTGGAAACCGACACCGATATGCAAAAGATGGTCGATAACAATCCTGAGTACCAACGTCTTATCGCCGCCGCAAAGCGTATCGAAGGGCGCATCCGCAATGTCGGTACCCATGCCGCTGGTGTGGTAATCGCTCCCGGTGATTTGGCAGAATATCTTCCACTGTATCGTATTGCCGGTGGTGAAATGATTTCGCAGTACGATAAAGATGTAATTGAAAAAGCCGGTTTACTCAAAATGGATATGCTGGGGCTAACGATGCTCCATGTGGTGCGTGAAGCGGTCTCTCACGTCGAAAGCAATCCCGAATATACCAGTTATTTGAATGCTGACGGTAAGTTTAACCTCGATGCGATTCCGATGGAGGATGAAAAAACTCTTGATTTGTATGGTAAAGGGTTAACCATCGGTGTATTCCAATTTGAATCGGGTGGTATGGTACGGTCGCTCGTTCAACTGAAACCGAGCCGTCTCGGCGACTTAATCGCTATGAATGCCTTGTATCGCCCCGGCCCGATGCAGCGTATCCCCGACTTTATCGCTTGTAAACAGGGCAAACAAAAAATTGAATATCTCCATCCGCTGCTCGAACCGATACTAAAAGACACCTACGGTGTGGTGGTGTATCAGGAACAAGTGATGCTCATCGCGCGGGAAGTGGCCGGTTTTTCCATGTCGAAAGCCGATACTTTGCGCAAAGCGATGGGTAAAAAGGATCAAAAACTTCTTGAAACTCTTCACCCTGAGTTCATAAAAGGAGCAAAGCAAAATGGACTGTCGCAAAAACAAGCGGATGAGTTATACGATCAGATATTAAAATTCTCAAATTACGGATTTAATAAATCGCACAGTGCCGGATACGCATATTTGGCGTACCAGACCGGTTACCTGAAAGCGCATTTTCCGCGCGAGTTCTTAGCAGCTTCTCTCACTTCCAATATCGGAAAACCCGACCGCGTTATCCGGTTATTGAATGAAGCCCGCCGAATGAACATTGATGTTCTTCCACCTGATGTGAACAACTCGTTTTTATCATTTCAGCCCACGCCGGAAGGAATCCGTTTCGGTCTTGCCGCAATTAAAAATGTCGGCGAAGGAGCCGTTCGGGATATCATCCAGCGCCGTGAAGAAGGCGGCCCGTTCCTCTCATTGTATGATTTTGCTGTCCGGGTCGATTTGCGGGTAACTAATCGTAAAGTAATGGAATCGCTGGTACATGTTGGTGCATTTGACACTTTTGGTGAACGTAGCCAACTTCTTGCCTCTATTTCCGATGCAATCGAATTTGCTTCATTG
>CAZPUW010000513.1:0-2375 GCA_964589795.1 uncultured bacterium | reverse complement strand
AAGATATCCGACCGGATTGGCGATAAAACCGTGCTGTTAATCACAATTTCGGTGTGGGCTATCGTTTGTATCTGGTCCACTTTCATTGGGTTGTTCGGGAACGCGATTCGCGAATTTTATATTATTGGAATAATTGCCGGGATGGTGCTTGGAGCGAGCCAGTCAAGTGCCCGTTCGTTATTTGCCCGATGTACACCATTAGCTCATTCGGCAGAGTTCTTTGGATTTTATTCGGTTCAAGCGCGTTTTAGTACGCTATTGGGCCCGGTGGTGTATGGCACAGTTTTGTGGATTACGGGCTCTATCAGGATGTCGATACTTTGTTTGCTCGCATTCTTCGTCACCGGTGGGTTACTTTTATGGTTTGTTAATGAAGAACGGGGTTCCGAGCGAGCAAACATGGAATTGGCTGGAGAGTAGCTAAAACGACTGTGAAATAGTCAAGTATAACCGTATATTAGCTTATAGGTAATTAAAGAGGCAAAATCATGTTTAAACCAGAGCATCTCATCTTGGTCGCTTTGGTCGCTTTGGTGTTATTCGGGGGGAAAAAGTTACCTGAATTTGCCCGCGGCCTTGGTACGAGCATCCGTGAATTGCGTAATGCCATGAAGGACGATCCGCGTCCGAACGAACCAGCGAACCCACCGACACCGGATGCCAATGCACGCAGTGTCGACACCACACCCAAAGGATAACAGCAATCAGGGAGCGAAAACGCTTCTAAAGAATGAATTTTATACTACTTATCGCGACCCAATCAAACGGATTTGGGTCGCTGTTTGCATTATATATCCGGTAGCGACTTTAACTTCGATAGCACTGACGAATTTGTTGTTGTTGCTCATTGTTTTAGGGTGGATTTTCTTCCGGGAACAACTACCACCAAAAGTACCCCGTTATTTGTTCTACATTCTTGCCCTCTATATCGGTTGGTCGCTGCTTTCCTCGATTACATCCACATACGGGTTTACCGGAAAAAGGTGGTTTGAAGAATATTCGACGATGTTGGCAATCATACCGGGACTGGTGTTATCGAACAATATCGAGCGTCTCAAAAAAGCTTACCAAATTGCCGGTTTTGTACTGGTCGGGATAGCTATTTATTCGGTTTACCAGTATTTCTTTGGTTGGGACATAATACGTTCACGTCCTCTTCTCAATCAATTTCAAAACTATCACGCTACCGGTTTTCAAGATTTCCATTTGACATTTGCTGGTGTCATTGGGTTAAGTTCACCTGTTTCAGCGGCAGTGTCAGAAATGTTGATGGCGATTACTGTCTCATTGGGTGGAACGGTTTCGATATTGTCTTCGATGGGTCGTTCGATAATGATCGGCTATGTCGCAGTCGCAGTACTGTTTCTGATTTTCGGATCACGGAAATTGAAATTATCGGGGGTAGTGATTATTCTCGCCATGGTTCTGCTGCCGTTGACAATGTATCAATCGGCAGGTGAACGGTTTGCACGCGGCACTGGAATGTCGGAAGCACATGTTCAACAAGGCGACCCAACCAGGATATACATATGGAAAAGCGCAGAGAACATGATTAAAGCATATCCCATTAAAGGCATTGGTTTTGGGAACTGGGATACAGCATTTGAACATTACAAAGAGCCATACGACAAATACAGCACAACAGCCCATGCACATAACGATTTGTTGTATGCAACGGTGAAATTCGGGATAATCGGTGGTGGATTACTCCTGTTATTCTGGTTACTTGTTCTCGCAAATGGATTTGCGGGGTTGTGGCGAGCGAAGGGGGAAATGAGGGATATTCGTCTTGCACTCTTCTCGGCTGTTTTCTGCATCCTCGTCGGAGGATTGGTCCAATGCTATCAGACCGATGCGGAAGATGCATTGATACTCTGGATGATAGTTGGCGCAATGATTGGATTACCGAACAACTCAACCCGGATGAATGAATCATGAAGCTTTGTCTCGATGCCCGCAAATGGACTGATGGAGGAATTGGTGTTTTTATTCGGCTGCTTGCCGAACAATTGACGAAAAATGGCGTTGAGGTCATTGCGATTGCACGTAGCAATCAAAAAGATGCAATTGAAGCCGTCACCCATCAACCGGTTTATGTCAGCGACGCAGCAAATTATTCGGTTAGTGAGCTAATAGAGGTAGGAAGCGTCGCAAACAAGACGAATGCAGATTTGTTTTATGCACCGCATTATGTGATACCATTCGGATTGAAAATGCCGATAGTTTCGTTAGTGCATGACACGATACAAATGGAATTTCCCGACCAATTTTCTTTCATACAACGTTCTTATGCACGGTACATGATTGGACGCGCGTTGCGAATATCTCAACGGGTCATTACACAAAGCAAAACCGTACGGCAGGATTTACTAAAG
>CAZPUW010000512.1:0-2377 GCA_964589795.1 uncultured bacterium | reverse complement strand
CACTATGTGACGTAACCGGATTCCAATGCAAGCCGTCATCGTTTGATTGCACGAGATGGGTATCGAAAGTAGTTGCGAAGAGTGTACCGGTATCGGAAGTAGTCGTAACACGGATTATTAAATCTTCATAAAGACCGCTATCGGTAATCGTCCAAGTCAAGCCATTATCGGTCGAACGACAATATCCATCAATAATCACCGTGCCGCGTGGAGTAACGAAGATATCCGCTGGTTCTTGGTAAAAACTAAAGGAAGAGCAAGGTGTCCAATTCAAACCGTCATTGGTAGATGTAACGATTTTGATTGTTCCGCCACACGACGCGAAAAGACGACCTGTGTTACGATTAACGGCAAGGTAGTACATAAAATGGTTCGTGAAATCACTCGCGTTCCATGTAAGTCCCTGATCAGTTGAATAGTAGATTCCGGGTGATGTTGACCCGTAACTCGCGAAAACAATATTGCCGTTATTCGCGATTTCCAAGGAACGGATGTCTCCGTCTCCCTGTCGCAACAAATTCCAAGTTTGGCCACGGTCACTGGTACGATACAGCAATCCACTTCTCTCTTCTTCGTCGTACCAAACGCTCGTAAGTGCAACAGATTCATTCACAACTAATATCGAACGGATACAATTGTACGGCAGACCAGCGAATTGCCATGTAGTGCCAAGGTTGGTTGATAATAATATTCCCGAGTCAGTGCCTGCCATCAAGGTGTTCCCAAAACTGGAGAAGCAAGTGGTAAATTTGCCACCTTGACCGTTAAAATTTGACCAAACAGGTTGTCCCCGGCTCACATAAGTCGAGATAAAAATGAGGAGAATCGAGAAGAGAAACTTGCGATACTTCATCATCATTACAACCTTCTTCGTATAACGCAACTGCGTTTGCGAACCAGCTAAGCTAATGAAAAATTACGCAATGTTCTGTGTGATGTCAAATGAATTATGATTTATCAACAAAATAGTATTCATTGTTCAGAACACTTTCCTGACTTTCAAGTTTTCTAAATTTTGATTCCTTCTTCTTCAGTATTTATCTTTCTTCGTCGGAGTGCATCCGCTTAATCGGGAATCCCGTGTAAAACGGGAACGGCCCCCGCCACGGTAAGTGTCGTAAGCGTATCACTCTTCAGCCACTGACCGGTATGATTGTTTCTCACCCAATGAGAATCAGTTATCCGGTTGGGAAGGCGACGCGGAAATCTATCGCACGATAGGTTTTACATCAGTCCGGAAACCGGCTCCGACACCCAATAGCCATTATCCTGCGGGGAGTAGGAGCGGCGATTCCTCCGAATCGACACGTCTTGCCTCCTGCATTGTAAAATTCACCATTGGAACGGGAGGTCCGATGTCACTTTATTCACGCCGAACAGTATTTATTTCTTTATTTATTCTTTTATTCCTTTTACCTATCGCCGCATTTGCGAGCTTTCCCACTACGCTCGGAATTTTTATTATCCGCGACTTCTCCAATTCCCACTTATTATGGCAACCAACCGACAGTGGCAATGCCGTCGATCTTGGCGCACTCGGTGCCGGTGCGAGCCGTATCCATACCGGTGCAAATTATCTGATGGTTGCCCATTCGGGTAGTTTTGCAAATGGAGTCGGAAGTTCGCTTTGGTATGCGACCTTTGATTCAGTCGCACGGGCAATCAACCGACAACGCTCGATAACTTGGAATGTGTGTAACTTTGCCGATTATTCAAATGCATACGATGTCGTATGGTCGAATGGATTTGCTTGGGTAACGCTGCTCGGTACGAGCCGGTTGATGAAAATAAATTTGGCAACAAATACAATCGTTGATTCGATTCCCACTGGATTAAATCCACAGGACATCATTGCGGTAAATGGAAATTTGTATGTCTCCGCATCCGGTTACGGGTATGGTAATCAATTATTTGTCCACCAAATCTCACCTGCTCAAGTTGATTCGTTCACGGTAGGAATCAATCCACAAGGATTATTTTACGACCAATTCGGCAACGTGGATATCGCTTGTTCAGGTCGTAGTTGGGAAACACCGACGGTGCGGGGCGGGCTATCCATACTCACAACACAAATTCGTGCCGTAAATGCAAGGGATACTACCGGAGTATTTTATCCTGCATCAGTATGCGTTACTGCGAGCGGGCGGACATTCTTAGGAGATGAATACGGCGTGCCGCAATGTAAAGAATTTATCTACAACGAGTACACACATATTGTGACTTTCCAATCGTTACCATTTACCGGCGGATGGCAATTACTTGCTACACCGGATAGTGGTGTGTATGTGGTGTCAATGGGTGACAGTACCATTCGAAAATATGGTTCGGATAATCTGTTTGTTGCCGGTTATTCCGTCGGTGGTGCACCTGCGGCGGC
>CAZPUW010000511.1:0-2378 GCA_964589795.1 uncultured bacterium | reverse complement strand
CGGTGACTGTCCACGCTTCCTGACTGTCATTTGGAATCGATGCGAACAATGTCTCCCAAGTTCCCGAGGGATAATTGCGATTGAGTTCGATACAGACGTTACTTATCACGGTTGGTGCGGTCCAACGGATGGTATCTATTGCTCCAATTGTGACGGTATCACCATTACCGGGTTGTGAAAGTTGAATGCTCCCACATGTATTCCAGTTAGTAGGAGAAAAGGCAATCTCCCAAACGTTGTGTGGAGTCATCGTGAATGGTCCCAAATCCTGATAATGGGAACCGGGTGGAAATGGTAAAGAATCAGTTGCCGGAACATCCGCCCAACATCGTAAGTAGTATGTTTGACCGGAACCTAACAGAGGACTTAGGGAAGGAATACCGGGATAACCCGGCGGTGAAGTCATAATGAAACGATTGTCATAGTTGTAATCTTTTGTATAACCCGTACGAGGAGAACCAGATTGTCCTACGGCACCGCGATGATTTTGTGCGAGCCCGCCATATAGATGCAATGTACCGGAAGTAATGTTGGTATAATTTGCATTATAAAAATTTGAATTAGTCGCAGAAGACGAATTCATCGTCAAAATATGCGCCATTATAGTGCGGTCGGTATTGGCAACATTATTCTCAAGGATACAATCCATCTGCGCCACCAATCCAAGCATGTCGGTGGAATTGGGATTTATTCGTGGATCGTTTGCGTACAACAAATCACCGGTAATGTGGATACTCCCTTGACATGCCAGCGTATAACGTCCGGAAACTGTACCGGAAACATAAGCATTAAAACCAGTACCGCCAGTTCCCATTGGATCGCCAACATAAATCATACCATTAGGTGGCGTGGCGTGTACAATCCAGATACTTCCGGTACCAGTTGTTGCCCATCGAGTGGAATATGTACCATCACCATTGAATTGTAAATAAAGAGTTGCAAAATCAAAAATAACACCATTCGCATTCGCTGTGTCGCGTTGCGGTTGTATAGTAGTCGGTATGGGTAGAATCGGTGCATTCCAAACCGGAGGAATCGCAAAGTATGGATTTGTTACACCACTGGTTTGATAAGGTTGTGTGGAACTATATGTTAAGTGACTCGAAACGGTGCTAAGAAATACCGGTGTTCCTTGCATTGAAAAATAACCGTTCGTATGTACAGGACCACATATAGTATCGCCGGTAACAAACCATATTCCATTATCAGAATTTGATATATACGCGTACTGACAAAATCCTGTATATCCAGTCAAACTTACATAATAAAATCCTCCGCCGATATACAAACCTGCGTCTCCGACTTGAAAAGAAGAGTTCAACCAATAATAAGGATTGCGAACAGCACCGTTGTTGGTCGTATTGTTAGGTGGGTCTATTTCATTATTTGGGCTGGCTTTAATTACTTGGATGAGATTGAAAGCGTGAACCGCTGATCCGTTATATTGAATAGTGTGCCAAACGGAACGCGTCGAATCGTAGGTACTAATATGAATGGTGTAAGCGAATGCTTCTACCGAAAGAAGAAAAAGTAAAACAAAAACAAAGGTTAGTCTATTCATCTTGCACTCTTTGTTGTTCGTAGTTAGCGGAATTTGAATTGAATTTGTGCCGATTATTGCGTATTTATCGCAATATATCGATTTAATAGGCAATTCGGAACAAACTGAATGTATAAACTTCTATTCGGTGTGACGTAGGGATAGTACTGTGCGACGCGAGGACGCCCGCACTACTATAGGAAAGGGCGCAGCATGGCGGCGCCCCTACGATGGACAGGCAAGAGTGCCTGTCCATCGAAAAGGATAAAGAACCGCCCAGAGTGCGGTGCTACACAAATACAGGCGCGACGTCTATTCCAACCAATCGAAAAGGGCGTATCTCCATACGCCCCTACTGAAGATTACTTCACAGCTTTCCGCAAATACTCCGCCGCTGTCTCCGGTGCGACGGGGTTGATGTGCAGACCCGTACCCCAATCAAAACCGCTGGTAGGGCTGAGTTTCGGCAGAAGTTCAAAATGCCAATGCCAATCCATGCGTAATGTATTCCAATAGTTCCGGCGATGTTGTTGTGCGGTCGTATTGGGTGCGTTGTGGAGTAATAGGTTATAGGGCGGGTCGTTTAGTGCGATGCGTAACCGTTTCAACACATCAGACAACAAGCGGGCAAAGCCATAGCGGTCAGTGGTCGAAAGTTCAACGAAATCATGCGAATGATGGCGAGGTGCAATCGCTATTTCAAATGGAAAACGCGAAGCATACGGCGTGAACGCAATAAATTCGCTGTTTTCCGATACAATGCGTTCACCCGCCCTTACTTCCTGAGAAATAATATCACAATACAAACACCGTTCTTTGCGGTCGTAATGTTCTTTCG
>CAZPUW010000510.1:0-2383 GCA_964589795.1 uncultured bacterium | reverse complement strand
AATCCCGGAACCTTTTTTTAGTAAGGACAGCGGGCTTTCGCGAAATAAACGAACCAAATTGCAATAACAAGGATAGAAATTCCCCGCTTGTCTTTCCTAAGACAAAACGCGGTGGCATCGTGCCAATCAAGCCACAGATTATGTAATTCAATTCAACGATTGAATACCGCTCACCGCTAAGAATATACCGTTCACCAATACGGCCTTTATCCGCAGCCAATACGTGTCCAACTGCGCAATCCGTCGCGTCCACAATGGTTAAACCACCCGGAATAGTAAATGGGATTGATCGAAGCATTGGTTGAAGTACCATCTGCATGGGAGGGGTAAGACGAAAATCGTAGTACCCCAAAATTACCGATGGATTTACAACAATCAGCGGTAAACTGTAAACTTTGGCCAGTTCCCATGCGATTTTTTCCGAATTTACTTTCGTTTCCGCATAGACGCTGTCAGGAGCGTCATTCCAGTCGGTTTCATTGAGGATATCATTCGGTGAATGGGAATAACCAATAGAAGCTGTAGAAGAGGTGTAAACAATTCGCTCGATGGTAGGACATTTCGATGCGGCCAATAATAAGTTCCGGGTACCGTCGATGGAAGTTGTTAGAATGTTTGAATGTTGGTTGCTCTCGAAAGAGAACAATGCCGCACAATGAAAAAGATGAGTACAATTTTGCAACACTTCATTCCAGCCATCCGGATTACGAACATCGTGTTCGACAATCTCAACCGGTAGTTCCGTCAACGCCGGGTGTGGTCGATTGGGATGAACTACCGCACGCACATGGATTCCGAGAGCGAGTAGGACGCGGACGAGATTAGCGCCTAAATGTCCGCTTGCACCGGTGACAACGGCTAATTTTATCGGATGTTCAAGATTAAGCGAAATTGTATTCATCGGTTAATCCGCAAATATCACTCGCAGACTCATGAATCTGCAAGGAATGTAATATTGGTTCATTTTTGAATCGACTCTAATGCGGCTTGCAACCACCTCTCAAAGAAAGATAAGAAAATGTCGCGCAGTATTGTGCTAATTTGGGAGTCATGTTACTTTAATTCAACTTCTTGATGGTTGGATTCGTATGTAGATATATATTCGCTTGACACCACTGATAAAGAATCCTATTTTGTTCTCTATTTTTGCAAACCCTGTTCTCGCGTTGATACAGAGTTTCCGGTTCGATTTGTGACATAAAACGCAATTTGTATACTTCAAACGTACTATTGGAAGAGAATGAAGCTTAACAAAACGCTGTCAGTACATACTACTCCTGATGCCGGTTTTACCTATCCGGCCGAGGTGCCAAGCCGATGAAGAACATCATACGAACTGCCGTCAGTGCGTCCGTACTGATTCTGCTATTATTGTATTGGTGGCGGGTGAATCAGTTCAACACCGGTTATGAACCAGTCCAACCTATTGCTTTCAGCCACCAGTTACACGTCTCCGGTAATAAAATCGACTGCATGTTTTGTCACACTGCGGTTGAAAAAGGGCCGCATGCGACGGTTCCTTCGCCCAGCATTTGCATGAAATGCCACTCCATTGTCAAGACCGACAAACCAGCTATACAGAAACTTACCGAACTTTACAATGCGGGAAAACCGGTCGAGTGGATACGTATTCACCGGTTGCCGGATCATGTTTATTTCAGCCATCGTTGGCACATTGCCCGCGGCTTTAAATGCCAGCAATGTCATGGCCCCATCGAAACAATGGATGTCGTGTATCAGGCGCAACGCCTCGAAATGGGTGATTGCGTGAGTTGCCATCGACAGAATAACGCACCAACCACCTGCAACACTTGCCACCAATAACGAGGATCGAATGAGCGAAATGGAACCGAAACGACCGCGATATTGGACTACAATGGAGGAACTCAACGGCGATCCCAATGTTGAGCGGTTGCGCACGGAAGAGTTTTACGAAAAACCTTCAGAGCTGATGAATGAAGCGGGTGAAGTAAATTTCCATTTATCGCGACGCGACTTATTGAAGCTATCCGGCGCTACAATGGTATTTGCCGCGGTTGGTTGCGCCCGCCGACCGGTAGAAAAAATTATTCCTTATGTAATCGCGCCGGAAGAAATTGTTCCGGGCATTCCGACTTATTACGCGAGTACATGCACCGGTTGCAGTGCCGGCTGCGGAACGGTCGTAAAGACCCGTGAAGGGCGTCCCATCAAGTTAGAAGGGAATCCGAAGCATCCGGTGAATCATGGCAAATTGTGTGCACGCGGACAAGCGACTGTACTTGATTTATACGATCCCGACCGGTTACAACAACCGGTAAAATATTATCGCGGTAAGCACACAACCGAACAAATTGACTTTGCCGCTATCGACGATGCAGTTCTGAATGTGTTGAAAAAAGGG
>CAZPUW010000509.1:1593-2391 GCA_964589795.1 uncultured bacterium | reverse complement strand
AACTGGTTACCGAACCTTATGCCCCGTATTCTTACACACCGACGTACAATTTTACATCGAACTTCGCGATTATCACCGGACAGGGTTTGCATGTTTATGATCTAACCGATGCGGCGCATCCGGTTGAATCAGGTAACACAAAGCTACCATTCTTTCCCTCGTCAGTCACAGTGTCAGGTAATCTTGCGTATGAGCTTGATTACTTCTTAAATATTTATGATTGCACGCAAGCGCTGGCAGTGATGGAGAAAAATACAAACGGTGTTCCCAACCACTATTCGCTCAAACAAAACTACCCGAATCCATTTAACTCGTCCACTATGATTGAGTACTCGTTACCGAAAGCGGGAAAAGTCGAGTTACGACTGTACGATGTCAGTGGCAGGGTTATTGAGACGCTTATTAACGCTAAGCAAACAGCTGGTAACCACAGATTGACTTTCGACGCAAGTAAATATGCCTCGGGTGTGTACTTCTATCGGTTACAGGCGGGAGATTTTGTGAAGACGAATAAAATGGTCGTGATGAAGTAATTCTGCGAACTAAAACAAAAAAGACGGGCACGATTTTTCGTGCCCGTTCATTTTTTTATGTCGAAAAAGAAAGGTTACTTCTTTTTGCTCTTCGTGTCTTTCTCGGCGGACATCTGCTTCGTGAGTACGGAATCGATAATGCCGTAATCCTTCGCTTCGACCGGAGTCATGTAGTTATTCCGGTCTGTGTCCTTTTCTACGGTTTCGAGCGATTGACCGGTATGTTTCGCGAGTATCTCATTCAATTGTTTTTTAATCTTAAGAA
>CAZPUW010000509.1:0-1583 GCA_964589795.1 uncultured bacterium | reverse complement strand
AATCTCTTCCGCTTCGATAAGGATATCGGATGCCATTCCGCGTGCACCGCCGGATGGCTGGTGAATCATTATTTTGCTGTTGGGAAGGGCAAACCGTTTGCCCGGTTCACCAGCACATAGCAACAACGCCGCCGCGGATGCCGCCATTCCGGTACAGATAGTGCTGACGGGGGCGCGGATATGTTGCATCGTGTCGTAAATCGCCAATGCCGACGTTACCATACCGCCCGGGCTGTTGATATACAACTGGATTTCTTTTTCGGGATCCTCGGCTTCGAGGAATAGGAGTTGCGCTACGATGAGCGACGCAATCGAATCCTCGATGGGTGTACCGAGGAAGATGATGCGCTCTTTCAGCAGCCGGCTGAAGATATCGAACGCGCGTTCTCCACGTCCGGTTTGTTCGATAACGATAGGAACCAAGCTCATGTATGATGTCCTTTTGTTTGTTTACTATAAGTACGAGTAACGTAGTCGAATACAAGATAAAATTCAAACTTCGTTTATTTCGTTTCTAACAACACCTGTTTTAACTCTTCGATAGTCGAGTCTTCCTTGCCATACGGAACATGCACCGAACCTGCCGCGGCATGGCCGCCACCACCGTGTGTTGCGAGCAATTCACCGAGATTGATTTGCGAATTCTTGTTGACTATCGAGCGGCCCAGTGAAATTTTAACTAAATGTCCTTTTTCGTTTTTCACTTCGGCCAACTTCATCGAGACTTCCGCTTGTGGAAACATGCCATACACCAAGAATCTATTCTCAGCGGGAAGTTTTGCAATACCCCGGAAGTCGGTTACAACAAGATTTTTCTCAACCTGAGAACATTTTGCGAGCAGGGTGCGATAACTCTCTAATTCAGAAAGAACAATATTTGCCCGTCTCGCGCATTCGAAATCCTGCAAAGTTTTTTCTGCCGAACCATCGGTATTATCAAGTAGTTCAATTATACTGCGCCAATAGGGCTCATCTTCAGGACGTTTGGGGTTGATAGTTAGTTCCAACAGAAAGAACCCACTTGGATTCGCTATCTCTCCCGCTGTCAGGTCTGCGGAATCGACTCTATCCGTTTGTACCACCATTGAGGCGAACGGTTGCAACTTCTCCGAATAGTAATAATCATACACGACCCGCGCCGCAGACGGGGTTAGCGCCCACTTTCCGGGCGTCGGGATGGTCGGCTCATTGGAAGCATGATGGTCAAACCAGAGCGTACAACCGGCGCGGTACGGGAGATTGGTAATGATATCCCCGTCGTGGATTGGCACATCACCGTGCTGGAGGGGGAAGGCCTCGGTAAAGACGTAATCATCGACCAGTACCGACCGCTTGAGCAGTACTGCGCAGACGATACCATCCAAATCAGCTCTCGTCACTACCCGCATATTTTATTGTCTCCCTTTCTTGTCAGCAAGATAATACGTAATTCAAAATCATTACAGCATTCATGTGAGCATGACGGTGAAAAGCAACTTTTTGTTTCGACATCTCCTCTAACGTACTATATAAGGAACCGACTCTTTGACTCTTTGGGGGCGACATGGTTTCGACGGGGTTCGGGTGGTCGTAACTTGCAGGCC
>CAZPUW010000508.1:0-2401 GCA_964589795.1 uncultured bacterium | reverse complement strand
TTATTATTTAACGAATCGGGAGCAGTGTACTTAAAATGGGAATAAGTATATGCGAGTTGTATCGATGATTCGGTAGTTAGTGTTATCGAAAATTCTGTTTCGAGTCCAAACCGACTGCTTGTTCCCATGTTACCATAGAAAGTTTCGAGTGGACGGGAAGTGATGCGATACCTTCCAAAATCGTTATCCGTATTGAGTTGAAATGCGGTTACCGAATATGAAAATTTATCAGAATAAGTACCACGTACTCCAATATCCTCGCCTTGTGAGGTAGCAAAAGTCAGGTGCTGATTAAATCCACCGAAACGGTCGGGATTGTTCGCAAGCTCTTCTATTGCAGGGGGAAGGAACCCTTGTCCCCAAGTCACATAGGGGTTGAACAAAGGTGAGTAGGTATATGTGACACCAATTCGAGCTGTCACTTTAGAAAAATTTTTCGAACCGGAAAGATCAAATGAATCCGCTTTTGTGTCAGTCAATTTATTAGTTATCTGATCAAACCTTAGTCCTCCCGATAGCTTCCAATTCTTCCCAACTTCGAGTCGGTCGATGAGAAATGCCGCTATACCAGTTTGTTGGATGATTTCGTTGGATAGCAGGGTATCTTCGCGGGCACCACCCATATTCATCAGTTCATACTCATCAACCGATTGATATTGTAAATCGGAACCGATAGAAAAGTGATTCTGAATATCACCTTTTCCCGAAAGCAAATTGTATTGCAGTGTTGCACCGGGAGTTACTAATTTTCGATGCTGAACGGAAGAAGGAACTGCTTCTTTGTATTCCGTATTGCGAAGATAACCGGAAAAATCGAGCAATTGGTTTTCCGCGACGTTCGCTTCTCCAGAAAGCCCTACCGTCAAGCGTTGGGTCGATTGAAGCTCGTTGAATGGAATAGCGTCGGGATTGGCTTGACGGGGGTTTTCAGCTACCTGATCAATATTCAGACCTTCTGCATTTTCATTGAAATAATTCGTCCAGCGAAGAATCGTAGTCAGATGAACGTTTGGAGATGTCATCCAATTAAGTTTGCTTGAAAAGTTGGTTCCTCTAAAAGCAGAATGATCACGATAACCATTTCCTTCAGTTTGGGTAATGAGTAATCGATAATTCATTCGGTCAATCGTTCCACCGATGGAACCGGACGATTTACGAAACGCATTCGAGCCAGCTGTACTGGACAAGTGATAACCGATTGGGTTATCACCACCATTTTCCGATGTGATGTTGATAATACCACCCGACGACGCACCGCCATAAACCGCCGCAACGGGGCCACGCAGGACTTCAACACGTTCGACATCACCCCAATCGACATCATACAAGTCGGGTGCAAAACCACTCGGATCATCCAACGGTAATCCATCCAAAAGTACTTGAACACCCCGTATTCCCCGTTCACTCAAGATGCCTTGCCCTCGCATCGACAAATGTACCCGTTCACCATCTGCCTGATTGTCGATTCGTACACCGGGTACGAGCCGCAATGCCTCGTCAACCGCGATACCACGTGGAATAGATTTAAGTGTGTTCGTATCGACAACTGATATTGCCGAAGGACATTCACGCGCTGTTGTCGGCATGCGCTCCGCGGTGACAATGATTTCCTTGCGATTAACGTTCGTAGTGTCGCTGCCGGCGAATGCTATAACAGCGAACAAAGAGAATATAAAAAGTGAGAACGTGCGAAGAAGAGACATAGGTTCCTCATCCATTAAGGTAGTAGTTGTAGGATTCGGCAACCTAAGAAACAAAAATATTTTCGGGGCATGATTAATTCCTTAGGTGGTTTTACTCATGAAAGTTATGAAAAGAGATTAGTATAAACAGAAGATAAAAACATTACTTCCAACGGATATCGAACGGATTACTATCAACGTTTTCAGATTTTGTTACATCCGTCTTCATTCCCGGTAAGATATATCGCCGTGGGGTATACGGTTCCGCTTGTTGATGTTGGTTTTCGTCTACGGTGGATTTTACTAACGATTTTTCCTTATCTGACATCAAACTCACAAATACCGATTGTGAGGGTGATAACTGAGATGACATTTCATTTTCCGGTGTCGTTACGGACTGTTGTTTTTCCCCGGGTAACTCGATTTCAAATGGGTTTATATGCTTAGCGCGTAACGAGACCGGGGGCACTTGGTTTGGACGTGCAGTCGTGACAATTTCCGGTATCAAATTAGTTGATGCGGGTTCTATTGCTACCGGTACCGATAGAGGTGCCTGAACCGGTTGTTGTATGGTTTGGATGCGAGGCAACGACGGCTGTGGTAGGGGTTGGGCTTTACGCTCCGGCAAAGTCGAAGGGGGGTTGGGAAGGTGATTTCGTTCTTTATAACGGAAAACGATGTAAGAAGCGATTGCAATCAAAATCGCAATCATCGAAACA
>CAZPUW010000507.1:0-2416 GCA_964589795.1 uncultured bacterium | reverse complement strand
AAACGTACACTACCCAATATTTTGCACGTTAGGAAACGTGCATTACCCGAGTAAAATAATTTCCCGTTGTACCCCGGAAGTCACCATCGGTTTATCATCGTCGATATAAACGTTGATTTCACTCCGTACCCCAAATTCCGGCAGATACACCCCCGGTTCAATCGTGAAGCCCGTCCCCGGTATCAAGCGGCGGGTATCGCGGGTCTCAAAATTATCGATATTCGCACCCATCCCGTGTACATGATTGCCGGGACTCAAACTGTGTCCGGTACGATGGATAAAATATTTTCCATAACCGAGCGCGGTAATCGTTTTACGTGCGGCATCATCCAATTCCCACCCATACACCGGTTTTTTTGCGGCATAACGGTCGGTAATCAATTTCAATGCGGCATCGCGTCCCGCCAGTACAGTATCGAAAACTTCACGATGTTTCGCGGGAACCGTTTCACCCGCATACGCTGTCCACGTAATATCGCTAAAAATATGCTCATCACCCGGTTGCCGCGCCCAAAGGTCGATGAGCACCCAATCACCCGGTACAATTGGAAACTGCACCGCTGCGGATGGCGCATAGTGCGGATTGCCACTGCGGGAATTGGTCGAAACAATCGGTACATCCTCTTCTTCCAATCCACTTGCTTTAAAATTGTCGCGGATGAATTGCTGTACATCATAATCAGTGATAGCAGTGCAGTTGCGCAATGCAATTTTAATCATATCGAATGCGGCATCTTTAATACCATCAACTATTTTCGATACGGTGATGTGCCGCACCATCGAATCCGGGTTCCACCGCGCGGTGAGGTACTGCACCAAGTCGGCGGAAGAGACAATATTGAAACCGGCAGTGCGGAACATCTCGAATGCACCGGCATCGACAATCGACATCGTGGGAATTTCATCATTCGGTGAATATTCCATTGCGACCGGTTGTTTCCATGCCGTACTCCAATCAGCGAGCTTTTCCTGCATTTCGTGGTAGTTGGTGAATAGTTCGACTTTACCGGGGAAACCGTTCATTTGTTCGCGGTCGACTTGATGGACAAGCACTTTCGGGTCGCCGGTAGCGGTTATCCATACGAAAAGGCGGCGGGTTGTCCACAACTCGCGTCCAATAAGACGCTTCCAGACTGGGTTTGTCCCACGGAAATCGTAGATAAGCCAAGCGCCGATACCAGCGTCACGCATCGCTGTTTGGATTTTGGGTAAATCGAACACGTTTTTCTCCGTTACATAGACTATAAATGTACGGAAAATATCGGTTTTAAGCGATTCATAGAAAGAAACAGGGGCGTATGGCATACGCCCCTGTTGAGAACAGTATTCGGCTTGAATTATTTCAACAAAACCATTTTTTGTGTTTTTACGAATGAACCAGACTGCATGCGGATGAAATAAGTTCCCGATGAAAGATTCTTGGCATCGAAATTGACGTGATAAGTTCCCGGGTACTGCATTTGATTCACGAGTGAACTTACTTCACGACCCAATAAATCGTACAGTTTAAGTTCGACATTACCCGATTTAGGGAGGGTATAAGTAATAGTAGTAGTTGAATTAAATGGATTGGGGTAGTTCTGATTCAACGCATAATTATTAGGAACATGAGAAGTTGGTTCGTTGGGGACGAAGGATATACCACCGTCAGTTGTGTGAAGGATAGCACCATAATCGCCAACGACCCAACCGTTATTAGCATCCACAAATTTTACACTTCGGTAAACTTGGTCGTTGCGGTCATTTGGTTGTTCGTTCCACGTCATTCCACCGTCTGTGGTATGAATTATAGTGCCACAAATCCATGATACTTCATCGGAAACTGCACCCACTGCCCAGCCATTATTTTCATCAATGAAACTAACGCAAGTTAGCCAAGTTGTGTTTCCATTTGGTTGGGTTTCCCAAGTCTCGCCACCATCTGTCGTGTGTAGGATTATACCGAACCAATTTGTTGGACTTGTACACCCTGAACTTACTGCCCAGCCGTTGTGCACATCGATAAAATCAACTGAACTAATATCATAAGTTATCCCGCTATTTTGCGCATACCATGAGTCTCCACCATCCGAAGTATGAAGAATCATGCCATAAGCTCCAACCGCCCAACCAACATTGGAATTAAGAAATTTTATATCAATTAATTCACAATTGGATTGATATTGATTCGAACTCCACGTTTCACCACCATTAGTTGTATGAATTATTGCATCACCAGCCAGCCATCCATTATTAGCATCGACAAAATCCATCGCACAAAACCAACGTTGCGAGATGGAATCCTGCAATTGCCAAGTCTCACCACCATCGGCTGTATGCAATATTCTTGTTCCAAGAGTATCACTTCCCATTACCCATCCGATTTCACCATTAATAAAGTTGACTCGCAGACACTGATTCAAATCAGTTCGGGTCT
>CAZPUW010000506.1:0-2431 GCA_964589795.1 uncultured bacterium | reverse complement strand
AGATGACGATCCCTCGAATGATGGTATGGGCGGTTCACCCGATAAACTCAATGCGGAATTTAACGACCTTCATCACCTGCCCGGTACCCTTTCGATGGCGCGTACGCAGGATCCCAATAGTGCGACCAGCCAGTTTTTTATCTGTCATGGCTCTCCGTCGCAACTCGATAATCAATACACGATTTTCGGACAAGTGCTTTCCGGTATGGATGTCGTAGACAAAATAGCAAATGCGCCGCGTGGCTCGAATGATAATCCCTTCTCTGCGGATAGCCCGAAACAACAAAAAATTGCGATGAAAGTGACTATTGCTAAGTGGAGCGATGTTAAGCCCGAAGCGCCCGCGAAGGAAGAATCAACTCAATCACAGGATAAATAACCATGCGCATTATGTCAGTTATCGTCTTGTCGGCATCTTTCCTGCTGGCGAGTATTGGATGTGCCAAACAGGAGAAACCCGTAGTGAATGACACGACAAAACCTGCTACAATCGATACAGTGAAACTCGAGAAAATTTCGAAAATTGAAGCTCCCGACAATCAAATGCCGAAATCGGATGAAGTCGCCATCATTGACGTCGACGGGTTCGGGCGGATTGTTTTGGGATTCTTTCCCGAGAAAGCACCCAACCATGTCAAGAATTTCATCGACTTGGCAAAGTCGGGATTTTACAATGGAACTACCTTCCACCGTATTATTCCCGGTTTCATGATTCAGGGTGGTGATCCGAATACCAAAGATGACGACCCCTCAAATGATGGAATGGGTGGCCCGAGCACGCGAGTCAATGCCGAATTCAACGACCTGAAACACTTGGCCGGTACCCTTTCGATGGCACGCTCACAGGATCCCAACAGCGCCGGCAGCCAGTTCTTTATCTGTCATAAAGCAGCGCCATTCCTCGACCATCAATACACCATTTTCGGTCAAGTGTTATCGGGAATGGAAGTGGTCGACAAGATTGTCAACGCGCCGCGCGGTTCGAACGATAATCCGTTTGCGACAAACAGTCCCAAACGCCAGAAAATTGCTATGAAAGTGACCATTGCAAAGTGGAGCGAAATCGTACCATAACCAGTTCAGAACGTCCCCTTAGCCGCAGTGAGTTGCGTGAACTCACTGCGCTGACGGTTAAAAAATTTCGAAGCGAGCGCTCGCGTACGATTGCCGAAGGTCAACAGGTAGTCGTGGAAGCGCTCGCTTCGAATTGGACGGTTCATGAAGTTGTCGTTACCCCGGAATTCCTCGTGAGTGCCGGGATTGATTCGATTCTGGCTGCTATGCGCAAGCGTGGCGTAGAGTTGAGAACTGTTACTACAGATGTAATGAAAAAACTTTCCGAACTACGAACATCTCCCGGTATTTTTGCAACCGTGACTCCCCCTTCCGAATCATCCGCAGAAAAGCCGTTCCACAAGGGTATCGCATTAGCATTAGATAGAATTTCCGACCCAACGAATCTTGGCTCGATTGCAAGAACCGCTTGCTTCTATGGCATCGACCGGTTGATTCTTTCTGAGGATTGTGCCGACAAGTTGCATCCACGCGCACTGCGTGCATCGATGGGTGGATTGTTTCATCTCTCCATCGAAACACCCAAGTCGTTATTGGAACGTTTGGTCGCCCTAAAAAAAACAAAAGTACAAATAGTTATCGCAGATGCGATTGAAGGCGGGAATGCTTTACCGGATTACAAAAGGAAACCGGTAGTCCTTGTGCTTGGCAGTGAAGCCCACGGAATACGTGAAGAAGTACAAGCTGTCGCCGATTTTCATTGGCGTCTACAACCCATTGGTCGCGATTTGACATTGAATGTAGCTGCTGCTGCGGCGGTACTACTCGACAGAATGACACAAGAACATTCCATTCTCGCACCAACGAAGGAATTGCGATGAACGATTCCGACGATTCAACTCCTCAACCCATTCTACCTAACCCTGAATATCCATCGTGGCAATCAGCAGTCATGGTACTAACAATGACTTTGGGTTGGATGTTAATCGTCTATATCCTTCTTGCCAAAGCCGGCCTTTCGAAACCCGTAACACTGACGCTCTCGGAAATCGGGATGTTCATTCCTGCACTGCTCTGGTCGTTTTACACTCACTTTAAATTTTCTAAAATATTTCGATTTCAATATCCCGGTTGGAAACATCTGCTTCTTGCAATTCCGTTGGGAATTGGTATGTCAGTGATGATTGACGCGATAGACCGTTGGTGGTCCCTAGTTATTCCACCAAATCCCGCGTATGCCAAAGAAATGATGGAAAGTCTCCACACCACAACATCGATTGAATTTGTAATAGTTGCTTTAGGCGTAGCGCTATTTGCTCCTCTTACCGAAGAGATGCTTTTTCGCGGATTATTTCAGGGTGCACTCGAAAGTCGGGTAAGTTCGGCAAGCGCAATCTTCTGGACTGCAGCAGTGTTT
>CAZPUW010000505.1:0-2443 GCA_964589795.1 uncultured bacterium | reverse complement strand
GCGTTGTACTCACCTAATACATTCGACGATATATTTTACTCTGACCCAACCAAACCGCCAGTCCTACATTTGATTCAATCGGTGGAAAACCGTGGCTTTGCCGCAGGAAATAATCTTGCGTTGGGTATTGCAAGTGAGAATCCCGAATACAAACATTTCTGGATTCTAAATAACGATACCGTCGTCGAATTTAATGCGCTAACAGAATTAGTAAACCGAATCGAGTCTGAACCGAAGATTGATATGTGCGGTTCGACTTGCTGTTATTACGACCGTCCGGAATTGGTGCAGGCACGTGGTGGTGCGACGTATAACAAGTGGTTCGCTATCGCCCGTCAAATCGATATGTTTCTTCCGGTGCGACAGGAAATCAATGCGGCGAAAATCGAAAAGCAGATGAACTACGTGGCGGGCGCATCGATGCTGGTTTCGCGCGATTATCTCGACACCGTCGGTTTTATGAACGAACGGTATTTTCTCTACTTCGAGGAAATCGACTGGGTGACGCGCGGCAAGCGTAAGAAATTTAAAATCGGTTATGCGCCGAAAAGCATGGTGTACCACAAAGAAGGGGTTTCGACCGGTGCGAATGATTTAGCCGGTACGAAAACAATCCTCACTGATTTTCACGGCAATCGCAATCGTTTATTATTTACCAAGCAGTACCATTGGTATTGCTTACCGACGGTTTGGTTTGCGCTATGGATTTCGTTTGTGCGGCGTCTGTTTCGGGGAAAATGGAAATTGGCACTGCAAATCTTGGGGATACTATTCGGTAGGAGCCGTCCGATACCGCGCAAGCGGCATTTTCACTAAGCTTGCCTCACAAATCAGCTTCGCGTTCCGCAACAATCCAAATGGTGCCATATAGATTTTTGCGGAATACTGCTTTAATCGCCGAGCAAATCATAAAGTGAATTTCGTTGATTAACCGCTCGCCGCCTGATGCCGAGAAATCGGGGCTGAGAGTATTTTCGATGATTTTGAATCCACACCGCCGCAGAAATACCTGAATGACTTTCGGGGTGAAATGAGAAAGGTTGATTTCGGTAACAACCTCTTCTAAATCCACTTTCGGCAAGCCCATTCGTCCCCGGTTTTTCCCTCTGATACCGAATAACCGCCCCAATCGCCGCATTTTCGTCGAAATCGACTTCATTTCATTCGGTACTGTGATAAGCAGAATACCATTCGGATTGAGCAATTTGCGGCACGACAGCACCGTCTCGAGTGGATCGGGTACATGCTCGAGGACATGAAAGAGAGTGATGATATCGAATTTCCGCTCACCCCACTCAATCTCTTCCACCGTCCCCTTGAGCAATTCCAATTCATAGCGTTGCCGCGCAATGCGGATAGCGCTCTCCGATACTTCCGTCCCCGCTACCGGGAAATACATATTCATTGCATAATGGAGGAACTGACCGATACCCGCCCCGATATCCAACAGCGACCCGGTAGGGCGTATCTGGTGGAGTCGCTTCAATCGCCGCATCCATAAATCATCCCGTGCCGCTTCATTCGACAACCATTCGTCGTATTTCATCGGGCGGCCGTAAAATTCCATCAATTCCGGTAGGGATGGGCGTGGTGAATCGAACACGAACCCGCACGATTTACACCGCTGGATATTGCAAATAGAATCGATAGTCTCGATGCGGTCAGAGCGGCATAATTGACAATGTTCGATAGAAATCATGCGTTATGGTTTCGATTAGTGGTGAGAAAGTTTGTACAGCAATATAACGGGAAAGGCGGGCAACGGGCAACGGGAAGAACGGGCATTGGGCAATAGGCCATGGGCATTAGGTAAAAGATTCAATAAAAGAGTAAGGACGGTTCACGAATCACCCCTACCCATACCCCATTGCCCAGAGCCCAACGCCTATACTAACCCCAGTTGAACTGCATTGATTATTGGCTTATCTTATATACGCCTACCAGCAATCTACTTAGTTCATCAACACCGAAAGGACCAACCGAAAATGGCAGATAAGAAAGCCGACCTGGCAGGGCCAGGCATTGGTAATTACGAAGATGTCGAAAAGATTCTCCCGTCGGATTATAATTCTCTTCTTGACCGTCGCGAGACTCAGAACGCTATCTACGAAGTAAAAAATTACATCGAAGAAGGTCTCTGCAAGGAATTGAACCTCATCATGGTTCAGGTTCCTTTGATCGTCGATGTCGAAGCGGGTGTGAACGACCTTCTTGATCGTGACGGTTCGCGGACTCCGATTCAGTTCCATATCAACAACGATTACAACAAGAACCCCATCGACGCTCAGGTTGTGCAAGCCGCCACCAAGTGGAAACGACCCGCATTGAAGCAATTCGAGTGCAAAGTCGGCGAAGGTATCTGCACCGATATGCATGCCGTCCGCAAGGATTATTTCCTCGACCACGACCACAGTTGCTATGTCGACCAGTGGGATTGGGAACG
>CAZPUW010000504.1:837-2445 GCA_964589795.1 uncultured bacterium | reverse complement strand
ATGGCCACGTCCAACCACCGTGTACGAACTTCTCCGCACCACCCGGATCTTCCATTACCCCATCCAACGAGACAAATTCCGATACAACGATTTTTCTCATGATTTATCTACTCCCCATTTAACCGCTCCGCGGCTGGCGATATACAGGAACAGGAAGCAGTACATTACTGCCAGTTCCCCTTTGTTGATTGTAGGTAAGATATTTGAATCCATTTGCAACTTCCAGTGGAATTGGATGTACGCCACCGCCATCTCACCACTCGAAATGAATGCCGCTATCCGCGTCTGAAAACCAATCAGAATGAGGATGCCACCAACCATTTCGATGATACCGCCAATCCACGGTTGCGTTCCCACCGGTGCTTGGAATGTCGATAGAATGCCGAATATTTTCTGCATCCCGTGGAATGCGAACATCCATCCTGCCATGATGCGCAAGAACGCATACGCATAGTCGGAATATTTTTCGAGCTCTCTTATATTCATATTCATCAAACATTACCTTTCTTTGTCGGTACATATCTCATGTCAACATTCCCGGATTTGAATTTTCGGGTTTCGATTAGTGTCAATTCGATTTGTTTTTGTAATCCATCGAACAACTTTTTACCACCACCTAACAGCACCGGACTGACGTAAATCAGTAATTCATCGACGATGTTAAATGGCAACAAAGAAGCGGTCAAATTCGAACTGCCCAAAATTGCAATATTCTTCCCCGGTTGTTGTTTCAGTTTCTGGATTTCTTCTACCACATTTTCTTTGATTAGCCGTGTATTATTCCATTCCGCTTTATCGAGTGTCCGCGATACTACCACTTTTTCCAACCGGTTCATTCGTTCCGCAACCCGTGGGTCGTCGTCGCGAGCCTGCTCCGTTGGCCAATACCCAGCCATCAAATCGTACGTGACTCTGCCAAATAGGAGCGTATCGGTTTGATCGAGCATCGCTATCGCTTGCTCGTTAAACTCATCATCCACATTGTGCCAGCTTATATCTCCGTTAGGTCCTTCGAAATAACCGTCCAGACTTATCATCATTTGAAAAAAAAGTTTTCGCATATCCATCCCGATAAATAAGAAAAGTCAGACGACTGTCTGACTTATTCAATACTAAATAATGATACGTATCCTTACAATCAACGCATGAGTATTGTGAATTGTGACCTTATCCGATGTTCTACGGAAACCGTATCCCATCATTCAAGAGTGTTGCGAACTTCACATTGAGTTCCGCTGGTGTTTTACACTCCCCTCTTACTATCAATTTTCGCTGTACCGCGTATGTATTAAGCTTCTCAAAATTAGCTGCATTGGCAAAACCATCAATCCATTTCACGCAGTGCAGGTGTTCGTAAGGTGCTTGCAGGATGTATCCTTCCGCTATGTCTTCGAGTGTTACGTGTTTTTGGTAAGCGAAGAAATAGCTACTCGTATCTCTCAACATACCGAGTGGTGTTCCCTTCACATCGAAGCCAATGGTTCTCCTTCCGTTTTCTACCCAAAGTTTCTCAAATAAGGATGATACGGGTGTCGCCGGTTTCTCTGTATAGCATTTTGCCCCTTCATACCGGACATGCAAATCAATCTGAAACACCCGGTCTCCGTA
>CAZPUW010000504.1:0-827 GCA_964589795.1 uncultured bacterium | reverse complement strand
GAAAGTAACCGCCCCATCCGCTTTCTATCGAATTCACCATACATCTTACCGTCCACAACCTTTGGAGACCGGTAATTCAAAAATGTATGAAAATAACCAACTTGTACCAGTACTTTTTCTTTTTTGTCCATCACATCCATCAACGGCTTTGCGTATAGCTCTTCCATCCTCAGTAAGCGTGGAAATTGATAAACTTTCTGGGGAAGCGATCCGCAATCGACGTGGTAAATATTCATATCCGGTTGAATTCCGATTACACGAAACGGTGCTTCTTTCGCACTTCTCGTGTGGTTGAATCTCCATACCGCCCTTAGGATGTCGATGTATTCCTGAAATCCCCAGTAGAAATAGTCTTCGCGGAAAATAGCCACTATCTTTTGTTCATCAAACTCCGATGCTGTCAGTAATCGATTCAGTTCTTCGTTACGCTTTGTCTTAATCAATTCCATCGCTAAAACCTTAACATTGGCACGGCGGTAGAGTGGTTCTATGAGTTGAGCGATGAGTTGACAATCTTCACGAATCTGATGCGATTCCCCCAACATCACTAAGTCGTGACTGTTGAATTTATCAATTATGTATTCAACCGGTGGTTTTGCGTTCGATTTGATATAATTCAAATACACGCTATCAGCAAAGCCTGAATCAGCCGTAATCTCAATAGCTCCGGGTTTAAGTGTCATTTGTTCTTGTGTCAGTGGTTCCGAGTGGTCGATTCGACTTACGAGAAACCCTCCACCGAGTAAAACTGTCAGTATAATAATCCCGACTTTCAAGATACGCCTCCCGAATACTCGCTTCAGTTGTAACTTCAATGTAGAAAGATA
>CAZPUW010000503.1:0-2462 GCA_964589795.1 uncultured bacterium | reverse complement strand
AAGCAGCACCGGCATTATCACGAAGAACCATCAAATGAGCTTGGGGTGCGACACCCACCGTATCATTCCCAAACGAACCGACCATAATCCCGGAAGTATTTGTTCCATGTGAGATAGCAGGATTGGGATTGTTGGTATTTTGGTCGAAGTTCCAACCGATTATATCGTCGATGTATCCGTTTTGATCATCATCGATTCCATTGCCGGGTATCTCACCGGTATTGTGCCAAATCTTCGGTTGAAGAGCGGGATGAGTAGTATCGCAACCGGTGTCGATATTCGCGATAAGAATGCCTTGTCCCCAAAATCCATGCGCCCACACTTGATGGCATTGCATATCATCCAAACCCCAATCAGTTGTATTGAGTTCGTCGGTTTGTTGGGTATTTGCGGCGTTGTGGGTACCTACATCGATAACATTTTCGATAGGGATATTGGGATCGAGGTCTAAACTTCTTAGTTCGGGATATCGCTCAAAGAATCCGTTTAAGGTTTCTATCTTCGCTTCAAAATTAATAGCATTGCTCAACCAAATAATATGAATATTGCGGACATCCCCGGATTGCTGTAGTACATCGAGGTCGTGGCGTAAACGGGCTTGAGTCTGGGCAGAGTGTTCCTTCATAATAGGTACAGTTATACCGCGCCATTGACGGCGCGGTTTACCCATCACCAATTTTAATAAATCTTCTTCATGGAGTTGATCGGAGAGAACAGCGTTGACATGTACGAAATTTTCTTTAGGCGAAGTGAGGAGCGTCTCCGTTAATCGCGGAGTCACTCCTACAATTGCCCAAGATATTGAAGTTGCCGTTAGAAGTAAGAAGAACGCAATTAGCAACCAACCCGAATGTTTCCCGCTCATTATTGCTACTCCAAGGTTCTGTCACCGGATGAGCATCATCTTTCTCACCGCATGAGTTGAACCCGCTGTTACCAAAATGAAATATTCACCACTCGATAAGTTATCGCCTCGAATCGTAAAATTATAATGTCCGGGCGTGGCATTCGTAGAAACGATGCGACGCACTAATTGGCCAGCGACATTAAATAAATCGATTTTTAGTGGCATTGTCTTCGGAATTGCAACAGAAATCCTTGTTTCCGGGTTAAAGGGATTGGGATATGGGCCTTGAATAGCAAAAACCTTTGGAATGAGGTCACGGTTTAACCCGCTACTAACACTGGAGTTATGATATACCGGTATACGTGTCGTAATTCGAATTGCCCACGGATAGGTATGCGTTTGGTGCATCGTCGTGGCATAGTTGGAATTGTACAATAAAGTCATTCCGGTAGTATGATCATTCGGTGATTCGATACCTATTGTCGGGGAACCGACTCCGGGATCATTTCGGTACACAAATTCTATCTTACTATCGCCGGTAGGAGTAGTGTCATAATTCGCGTCGTAGATAATCGCTTCAAATTTCATGCGAACGTTATGATTGGAAGAATAGCAAACACTATCCCATTGCAAAATAAACCGATGGTTTTGAGTATCACGATACCAAAATACATTTTGGGAATTGTCACCGGGATAAAACAGATTATCCCAATAAGGGGCTATTACACCCACAGGTGAATGTGCGTTAGGCAATGTATCGTTTACCGGATTGTTGCCAACGGTATCCGCACGGGTCGGAGCGAGCCATCCATCCGTACAAACCGTCACCATCGAGTAAGTGTTTCCAAAGTAGCGGAAGACCATCGGCGACAACAGCACCGCCATCGCATCATTACCGGAAGTGAACGGAATACGGAAACCACCTCCCTGATTATTTGGGGAGATATCGACGAAACCGGACGACGGCATTTCAGAATAATCGTGGTCGTCAGATTCGTAAGCGTAATACGGACTATTCGGAACGTGACTTGGCGCAGTAGAATCAATCGTACCGGTTTCTAAAATGAAATTCGTCGTGTCGTCGTACGAATAAGTGGGGAAAGTTTTGTGTAAAACTACACTCACGCTGCAATCGTGAAACGTCGGCAAACTATCATTCGCAGTCGCATTGAATCCGGCTACGATATGAAACGTGCTATCGGTTCCGACTGAAACTGTCTGTTGTGTAACCGGGAAGTGGATGAACTGGTCATTGACCAATAACTGCACCGATAATTGAGATAAGGCAATCGCGCTGTTGTTGTGAATTGCCATCACCAACGGTGCGGTTTCACCACGTTCCAGCCAACCATTACCCGCCGGGTCAAAACTGATACTATCAACCGAAGCAACAGGATAAGCCACGCTGATGGTGTAACCATGACCCGCCAATGGGATTGTATCGGATGTGCCGCCGAAATGAACGTGGATGGGTAATGCGGAACGGTAATTCGCATTTAATACCGCCGTTAAGCCCGTCAGAACTTGCGTCTGATTTGGCGAAAAAGTCGGGGTACGAACGGTAGATACCGGTGTGAGGTATGAATTCACTGAATCCATTTGGATGGTGATATTC
>CAZPUW010000502.1:0-2498 GCA_964589795.1 uncultured bacterium | reverse complement strand
ACTATGGCGCTCCGGTGGTTAGTACAAACCGATTAAGAAAGGGTACACCGATGCAGACATTCATAAAGAAAGACGTTGTCGAACGCACTGCCAGCAAATCGAACATCGACGTGAAAGAAGCGGCGAAGGTTGTTGAAGCAGTGTTTACCGTACTTCGCGAGATTATGATGAATGCCGATCCGGGTGTACGGATTGAAATACGCGATTTTGGTGTGTTCGAAGTGAAGCAAACTGCGGCAAAACCAAAAGCTCGCAATCCCAAGAAGCCGGATCAAGTAATCTATATTCCACCACGACGCAAAACCCATTTCAAACCGGGCAAATTGCTTAAAAATGCATTAAAAGAGCCGATTGTCACGGTCTAATTCCTTTTGAAACAATGTTGTTCTTAGGCACTAACAACCGGTTTGTCTGGCGGCAGACCGGTGTTTCGCGTCTTTGAACCGAAAAGTACTTAAATACTTTGTATTCAATTTACCGATTTTGATTCAATTTTCAACTCACAACATTGTCTTCAAAATAAACATTTCAATCTTTGTGTTCTTATCTTGATTTGTGCTGGTTCGGGGCGATTGAACCGTTGAGATGTTCCCATTATCCCCAATAACTCACACTTTTTTAATGTGTTTAGAGCACATTAACACAATGTTGTAAGTTGCACAATCTTATCACCTAATCCAACAAGTATACGTCCGTTTTTTTAAGTCTTAGTATTTGTACTTTCCCGAACCAATTTAACATCTAACTTTCAAAAAGAAGACGGAAAAACGCGAGTTGAATTTTTTTACCAACGAATGTATGTTATAACCGTACAGCGAAAGTTTATAACATCAATAATAGGAGCTATTCATGAAATTGCGCTTGTCGATTTTGTTCGCATTACTTGCATTGTTCGCGGTGGCAGCGAATGCGCAAGTTGTTATCAATGAAATTTATTACGATTCACCCAGTACTGATATCCATGTCTTCACTGAGTTAAAGGGAACTCCGGGCACAGATTTGACCGGTTATATGTTGGTTGGTGTCAACGGGAATCCTACTAATCCGGGTCCATACGACAGTGTCGCATTGGTTGGCACGATACCCGCAAGTGGATATTTCGTAGTTGCACAAGATACCGGCGTTGCAAATTACAACCAGATCGCCGGTATCCACTGCGATTGGCAAAACGCGGGCAGTGCTACCAGTACACCGGGTGACAATCTTCTTTTAAAACTGAATGGTAATATCGTTGATGCTGTCGGATACGGTAACTTTTCCGGAGCCGATTCCGCCGCTGATTGGATGGGCGAACCCACAAATAACCGTGCGCACTCAGCACCAGATTGTAACCCCGGATTATCAATCAGCCGTCTTCCCGACGGACAAGATACAAATGATAACCAAGCTGATTTCCAAGCGACCAGCCCAACTCCGGGTGTTGCCAATACCGGCAGTTTACCAACACCTACAGCAATTACTCTTCAAGCATTACGACAAATGAATAACTCTAACGGTGTTCCGACCGATACGGGCGCGTATATCATCACGCATGGTGTTTGTAACGTATTGTCATCCGTTTTTGGCAGTACCAGCAATCGCAGTTACTCTATTCAAGACCGTCAATTAGCCGGCGTCTGGATTTATGGCCCGAGTAGTGTTGCAGCGAATGCAGGCGATTCAATTACCGTGCAAGGAAATGTGTTATTCTATAACGGCCAGACAGAAATTGGTGGATCGAATTTGTTAGTAACGAATAACGGCACTCCGCATGTTGCCCTACCGGAACCGTACGACGTTTCTACCGGTCAATTAGCAAGCAGCGACGGCGAACCATTTGAAGGGGTCTTAATTCGCGTTACCAACGCAACCATCGGTACCGGAAACTGGCCAGTACAAGACAGTTCTGGTAATGTTTCCATTAATGACGGTTCTGGCGCAGTGACGATGAATATCTTCAAGGGTACTGACCTCGATGGTTGGGCCGGCCATCCAGTTGCCGGTGATGTAGTACCTTTTATCGTAGGAATCGGTAATCAATATTGCCGAAATGCACCTTACAATACATACTATGAACTTCAACCACGCGGCCAAATGGATATCGTTACTACCGGCGTCAATGACCATCATCTTGCACCGGTAATCGATAAATTTGAAATTAAATCGACGTATCCGAATCCTTTCAACCATACGACTAAAATTCACTACACGATTACGAACGGGGAACGTGCGAGTCTTGCGGTGTATGACATCAACGGCAGGTTAGTCGCGACGTTAGGCAAGGATATCGCAGCGGGTAACCGTCTTGCTATGTGGAACGGCAGAAATAACGCCGGCCAGTCAGTAGCAGGTGGCATGTACTTTATTCGGTTAGTAGGCCAATCTCACGTATCGACGATGAAAGCAATTTACTTACCGTAAACAACAATCTGGGTCCGGCTTGAGAAGCCGAAAGCAACCGGATGGCGTGCTTGTCGAACCTGTCTCAGTCGGCCCGCTCACTGCAATAAAGACGGACA
>CAZPUW010000501.1:0-2501 GCA_964589795.1 uncultured bacterium | reverse complement strand
ATTGTCGAATCGCCAACTAAGGTAAAATCACTGAATAAATATCTTGGGAGCGATTACGTCACCATCGCTTCGGTTGGACATGTACGCGATTTACCCGATTCCGAATTAGGAGTCGATGTAGCGACAAAATTTAAGCCAACCTATCGTATCATTCCCGGTAAAGAGAAACTTGTTAAAGAGCTGAAAAAGACGACAGCCGGTCATACCGTGTTGCTTGCCACCGACCCTGACCGTGAAGGGGAAGCGATTGCATGGCATATCGCCGAATTGATTGGTAAGGAAGCCGGATCGCTGGCACGAGTCGAATTTGAAGAAATAACAAAGTCGGCGGTACTTCATGCGGTAAATCATCCGCGAAAAATTAACATGAACCGCGTCGATGCCCAACAGGCTCGGCGCGTACTTGACCGGCTCGTCGGTTACATGGTAAGCCCGTTACTGTGGCGTACGGTAAAAACCGGAATTTCCGCCGGACGTGTCCAGTCGGTTACACTTCGTCTCGTTTGCGAGCGTGAGGAAGAAATTCTCGCGTTTGTTCCGGTTGAGTATTGGACAGTCGAAGCGATATTCAGTGTAGGCGGCGGAGAAGTCCCGACCAAACTCGTAACGTGGGATGGTGAGAAAGCCGATAAATTACCCGCCGCAACCGGAGCCGAAGTTGTTGCGTACTGTGAAGAACAAAAAGGAACAGTTCTCACTGTCGATACCAAAACCGTAAAGAAATCACCGCCACCGCCGTTTACAACTTCGACCTTGCAACAAGCGGCATCGGCGAGAATGGGTTTCGGTGTTCGACGCACGATGACGGTTGCCCAACAGTTGTATGAAGGAATCGAACTTCCCGGTGAAGGGCCGGTCGGTCTTATCACCTACATGCGTACTGATTCGGTACGATTGGCGAATGAAGCGCTTGATGGATTGCGTAAGCAAATCGAAACGAATTACGGAAAAGAGTACCTGCCGGAGAATCCGCGGTTTTATAAAACGAAATCCGACGCACAGGATGCTCATGAAGCGGTGCGTCCAACTGACCCGTCCCGCCATCCCGACGACATTAAACAACATCTGAGCATCGAACAAGCGAAGTTGTACGATTTAATTTGGCGCCGCACGATGGCAAGCCAAATGGAAGCGGCGCGGTTCGAACGACAAGCCGCTGATATTCAGGTGCGCGAACGCGCAATCTTCCGCGCGAATGGACAACGATTATTGTTCGATGGATATTTAAAATTATACGGACGCGACGATGAGGAAGAGGAAGGTGGATTGCTTCCACAGGGTCTCATCATGAAAGCGATTCTTCCACTGCTTAAAATCGACGCCAGCCAGCATTTTACCGAACCGCCGCCACGCTACAGTGAAGCGACTTTGGTCAAAGAATTGGATGAGCTTGGTATCGGTCGTCCTTCGACCTACGCGACGATTGTACAAACTTTGTTCGACCGCGATTACATCCAACGTGCTGAGAAAAAATTGCAACCGACATCGTTGGGAAGGATTGTCAGTCATCTGCTGGTTGTGGAATTTCCTGATTTATTCGATGTCGAATACACCGCGAAAATGGAAGCGGAGCTTGATGAGATTGAAGAAGGTCGCGGTAAATGGCAGGTTGTAATTGGCGAATTGTATGAACCGTTGGAGAAAAAAGTCACCAGTGCCAAAGCCGACCTTCCGAAATTGCGCGATGCCGCATTTTTACCAACGACCGAAACTTGTATCAACGGCCACGTCGGAATGCAATTGCGTATCGGGCGCTTCGGGCCGTACTTGCGCTGTCCGGTATGTAACGCCACTGGAAACATTAACGGAATGAAGGAAGTTTCTACCGCGGATGTGCCGGAGGAGCTGTTGTCCGAACCGTGTGAGAAATGCGGTTCACCAATGGTTGTCCGGCAAGGGAAATTTGGCATATTCCTCGGTTGTTCGAATTATCCGAAGTGCGACAATATTCGCCGTTTACCCGGCGATGCACAAAAAGCTATTGCGGCAAAGACCGGCGCAAAATCGCCGGAAATTACGCCGGAAGAAGTTGGCATTACCGGTTGTCCGGTTTGCGGTTCACCGATGGTGGCGCGCATCGGGCGGTTCGGGCCGTTTTTCTCATGTTCGACCTATCCGAAATGCAACGGTGTGGTAAATGTCCGCAAAGGGAAAGATGGCGTGTGGAAAACCGTAACGCCGCGCCCGAAAGTGGAAGGTGAGGAACGACCGTCGTATAAATCGAAGGGTAAGAAAACGCCATTCAAGTCGTCGAAAGCAAGCGCGCCAAAGAAAGCGGATACGCCATTGAAGCGTGCGGCGAAGACGACTGCGAAAAAACCGGCGGCAAAAGCAAAACCTAAGAAGTAACTAACTGGTGAGTATGAGAACGGGTGAGCAGTTGTTCACCCGTTTTTTTTATTTTAGTTGGATGCCGTCCACCCACACCATTTCGACATCGTCGGCGCGGCATGAGTAAATCAATCGCGAAACCGGGTCATCACCGCCAACCGAGTGCGGTC
>CAZPUW010000500.1:0-2517 GCA_964589795.1 uncultured bacterium | reverse complement strand
AAAGCCCTTGACAGCCACCCGTGCACGTTAGTGTGCGGTTAGCGGGCATCTTTTTAAACGGTGACTTTCCATCTTTCGGAGTAATTTGTTGAGGTTATATTGATGATTATGAAAAATAAACAGCAAAACAGGAAGACTACTTCCGACGACTACCGGTATGAAATACTTCACACCGAAGAGATGAGTATGCAAGAAATCGAATCGCTTGCAATGTGCGTTGCGACTTGCATACACGAGGAATTACAGAAAGTTGCAATCCGAGCGATGAAAAATATCTTTCCGCAGTTCAACCCATTGAACGACCCGCTCCATTATAAGGGCGAACCGGTCGAAATTGACGAAGCGACAAGTACGCGCTATCCGTACGTGCTCCATTGCACCGGACACTTGCAACAATATCCGGGTATCCGCACGAATATCACTGAAATATCATTTGACGTTACACCAACGGTAAGAAAACCCGTTGATAACGAAGGAGAATCGGAATGAGTTTGCAAATACCGGCAGTGGGTTATGTTCGATGTTCCACCGAACAGCAGGAAGACAGCCCCGAACAGCAGAAGAAAGCTATTCTTGAATTTGCTACGAAAAACGGTTTCGATATTCTCGAATGGTTTACCGATTTTGGGAAGTCTGGAACCAATTTTGACCAACGGCTCGAATTCCAACGACTCCGGCAGATAGTCGAAGGGAAGCCACCCTTCCAAGCGGTAATATGCTACGATGAATCCCGATGGGGAAGACCGATTGACCCCGAAGAGAGTACTTACTGGAGTTTTTACTTTCGGCAACGGGGAGTCGAAGTTGTGCTCGTCAAAACTTCGATTGACCCGAAAAACGAATTTGCACCGATGATGAAATCATTTGAGGTCATCCAAGCCTCGCAGTATTCCAAAAAACTGTCAGAATTGGTGCTACGAGGAGGAATGAACAATAAAGGATATTCCAATGGTGGAAACACTCCCTACGGTTACAAACGGGTTGCAATCAATTTAACCACTGGTTCCCAACGCGACCTCTCCGACAAGCAATGGTCGGTACACAAACAGGAAAAAGTAAAATTACAACTCGGAGACCCCGAAGAAGTCGAAATCGTGAAGCTTATCTTCAAGTTACGCTTGATGGGAAAATCGTATTCACTGATAGCGGAAGCGTTAAATTTGAAGAATGTTCTTTGCCCGAAGGGCGGCAGGTCACGCAACCAAGACCAGAAATGGAGCTCTACGACTATCTCCCGTATTCTTGATAATCCGGTTTATTATGGAGCCAGCGTTTACAATCGGGTTAGCACCAGTAAAATAATTGCCCGACAGAAGGGAATCCCCACAAATCATGGAGCCCGGAAACCGGTTAACCGGAATCCGGTCGAAGAGTGGAGTATCAAAGAGAGCGCACACCCGGAAATCGTGTCCTTTGAAACATGGAAACAAATCAATGATACCAACCAACGGGAATTTGGTGCAAGACAGAATCAACACACCTTGAAAAGCACCTATCTACTCTCCGGTTTGATGAAGTGCTCGGTTTGTGGATACTCCTTTCAAGGATGGTCGGTAACGCGCAACGGTCATAAATACCAGCGTTATCTCTGTGGTGGACATGAAAAGAAACGGGTTTGTGAAGCGTGTTCCTTCAAATCCAGCCCGCTCGAGGAGTTCGCTATCGAAGCGGTAAAGCGAACGCTTCAAGATACCCTGCTCTCCGGTAAAATCTACGAGTACCTGAGAAAACTGATGGACGTTGACCCTCGACAACAGGAAGTTATCAAAGAACGGGTTAAGAAAGCACTCGAAGAGAACGCACGCAAACGCAAGAATCTCGCTGATGCAATTGCGCTCAGTAAAGCAACCGTTACAATAATGGAAAAATTGGAACAGTTGGAAGCCGAAGCGGAAGCCCTGAAAAAGCAATCTATCCTCGACCAGAAAGTCGAAGCGGTAGAGCTTGAGGTAGAGTTTCACGCCTCAGCGGTGAAACGGTTTATCGAAGAATTTGAAGACACAATACGAAACGCAACCGAAGATGTGAGAAAGACCATTTTACGGAAATGTATCTCCGGTATCTTGGTTGACCGGGAAGCGAAAAAGTTTAAATTCGATATACGGAAGGTTCCCGCAGTAACTCCCGAAATCGAAAAAAGGTACATTTCTCGCAAACCATTGTCAGTAACACTTGCAAATGTTATGAGTGCGACTGCGAATGGTGGTGCGTTCGAGCGAGGATATGCGCTTCGCCGTCGCAGTTGCCGAGTTCGGGATGTTGATACGCAATTCGCATCATTATGCCAACGCCTCTTATGAAGATGTCTTGCGGTTGGCACGTAGCGGGTTTGGCAGCGATCCCGAAGGGTATCGCCACGAATTTATTCGGCTCGTCGAAGTCGCACAATCACTGAACACGGGACGGTAATCGTTTTATCGTTAATACTGAAAACATGCATTTAACACTACACGAAGACCACCGAGGTGCTCCGATGAAATACCTGTCTCTTTACCGCATCGTTTTATGCGTGTGTCT
>CAZPUW010000499.1:0-2531 GCA_964589795.1 uncultured bacterium | reverse complement strand
GAGCATTCCGCAAGGGCATCGCAAGCAGTTTGCATCGATTTTGCTTCATTCTAAATGGGGCTCCCGTGGAATGTTGGGAAGTCAACTTAAGTACCGACTAACAAAGCAGGAATGCCGGTTTTCACGATTGTGACAGTGTTCATAACCAAAGCATAGTTTTCTACGTATTTTATTGTATTGTAACAGTTAATAGAGTGGTTATTATGGATTCTCCTTCGTCCCGCGAGCCCGAGACGCCCCGTCGTCCCAAACCGCGTGGTGACAATAAGTTTGATTGGCAGAAAGCAAGCCGCGGCTTCTTCCTGCTTATGGCGCTGATTCTCATGACAGCGCTGCTTTACAACACGTTAGACAAGTCGAAAGACGAAAACGTGACAATCGCGTATCCACGCTTCAAGGAATTGGTTGAAAGTGGTCAGGTGGCGCGCGGTACGATTACCGACCGGGTTTTTCTCGGAGAGCTGAAACAGAATGCTTCGGCACGTGCGGCGATGGTGCCAAACGGGAAGTTCCAAACGATTTTGCCCTATCAGGAAGTACCGGTAGAAGTAACCGACTCTTGGGATTCACAAGGTGTAGAATATGAATTCAAAGAGAAGTCGAGCAGTTGGCTAACTATCATTTTAATCAATACCGTTCCGTGGATAATCCTTATCGCGATATGGATATTCCTGCTTCGGCGGATGCAGGGCGGTGGTTCAGCGCGTGGCGTGTTCAACTTTGGTAAGTCCCGCGCAAAATTGGTTATCGAAAATAAAAACCGGGTAACCTTCGAAGACGTCGCCGGAACCGACGAAGCGAAGGAAGAGCTTCGCGAAATCATCGACTTTCTCCGCGACCCGAAGAAATTCACCCGTCTTGGTGGTCGGGTTCCGAAGGGCGTGTTGATGTTAGGGCCTCCCGGAACCGGAAAGACGCTACTGGCACGTGCAGTTGCCGGTGAAGCGGATGTTCCGTTCTTTTCGATGAGTGGCGCCGATTTTGTTGAGATGTTTGTCGGTGTCGGTGCAAGCCGCGTCCGCGATTTATTTGAGCAAGGCAAAAAGCATGCGCCGTGTATCATCTTCATCGACGAAATCGATGCAGTTGGACGACATCGTGGTGCCGGTTTGGGCGGGGGCCATGACGAACGCGAACAAACATTGAATCAACTTCTTGTTGAAATGGATGGGTTTGAGTCGAATGAAGGGGTTATCTTAATTGCCGCGACAAATCGTCCCGATGTTCTTGATCCGGCATTGTTGCGACCCGGTCGGTTCGACCGTCAGGTGGTGGTGGATCGCCCTGATGTTCGAGGCAGGGAAGGCATCCTTCGGGTACATACCCGAAAAGTACCCATCGGAAACGATGTCGAGTTACCAGTGCTCGCAAAGGGAACGCCGGGTCTTGCCGGTGCGGAGCTGGCGAATTTGGTGAATGAAGCCGCATTGAATGCCGCGAAACGGGGTGCCGATAAAGTAGTAATGGCGGATTTCGAAGAAGCCAAAGATAAAGTGATGATGGGTAAAGAACGTCGCAGTATGCTCATTTCGGAAAACGAAAAAAAGATAACGGCATACCACGAAGCCGGACATGTACTGGTTTCCCGGTTTGTACCCGGCAGCGATCCGGTGCATAAAGTCACGATTATACCGCGTGGCCGCGCAATGGGTCTTACACATTATCTTCCGGTCGACGAGAAACATAATTACTCGAGCCATTACATAGATGGTCTGCTCGTTCATTTGATGGGTGGACGAGCCGCAGAGATGATTGTGTTTGGAGACGTAACCACTGGAGCGGGTAACGATATCGAACGCGCTACCGAATTTGCCCGCAAAATGGTCTGCGAATGGGGTATGTCGGAAGAGTTAGGACCGCTCGCTTATGGTGGCGGAGAAGCGGAAATCTTCCTTGGACGGGAAATGACCCGCCATCGTGAGTACAGCGAAGCAACGGCGGTACGTATCGATCAAGAGATACGCCGCATCGTTCAAAATGCCGCTGACCATGCCGATAAAATTCTTAAAGATAACCTTGAGTCGCTACATCACCTGGCTAAGGCACTGATTGAACGCGAAATTCTCGATTCCGAAGAAATCGAAATGGTGATGGCAGGCAAAGAATTGCCGCCGTTACGTAAGCTTGCGGTAGTAGATCAACCCGCACCGTATAAGACAATTACAACGATTGAATCAAAGCAACCCGCAATCGGCACAAATTGGGTGGAGAAACCCGCAACATGAACCATTCTGACAACCAAAACGACGATAAAGAAAAAGCACTAAGAGAACAGATTCGTAAACGATTATTGGAACAATCGACACGGATCACGGAAGAGCTGAAAGAGCTGGAGGCAAGAGAGAGCCGGATTCTTGAAGCCCGGCGAGTGCAAGCAATCGTAGAAGAAGAACGTGAAAAATTCTATGTTAATCTTGGCTATGTCAAGGTTGTCGATGAAGATGGTGCGGCAGAATGGTTGCCACCGGATCGGGCGAAAGCATTAGAAGATAAAATCGGTGAAGAAATCGACGACCTTGAAGGAGGTCAAC
>CAZPUW010000498.1:0-2537 GCA_964589795.1 uncultured bacterium | reverse complement strand
CGAAAGACCCTTTAACACGATACCAAACGCGGGTATTGCGTTACGATTACCGCCCGTCATTTACTTACCGGTATCGCCCGTGGGCGGAATTCAGTGTTAATACCCGTTATTCACGATATGACCGCTTGTATGACGTGTTCGTGCGAAGCAGTGGATACCACGATGAAAGCCAGTCGAACGATACTCGCGAGCAATTACGTTCCGCCGACCTTACTTATTCGCGACAATTCGATTCCGGGTATGAAGCAAATTTCGGTGTGAGTGCTACTTCTACCGATTACAGCGCTGAACGGGTCGCTTGGGGTTCGATGAAGAAAAATTTCTTGTGGTCGGCATTCGCGCAATCAGAAAAACAGTGGCATGAACAACTGAAAACCGATTTGGGAATTCGTTTCGACCGGAACGAATCTTTCGGCGATTTTGTCTCACCGAAAGTTGCAGCGATGTACACTCCGAACGATTGGTTAAAAGTCCGGGCAAACGTTGGTCGCGGTTTCCGGGCTCCAAGTTGGATTGAATTGTACCTGACCTTCCCCCACCCGGCTGTCGGGTATGAGGCATACGGAAATCCGAACCTGATCGCAGAGTCATCGACCGGTTATAACCTTGGTTACGAAATATTAATGAAACAGAAGTTGTTGTGGACGGTGAATGGATTCTATAACGATTTTCGCGATCAAATTCAGGATTATTCGGTTCGACCAAGCATTCTCTCGTATCATAATATTGGCAAGAGTTACACCCGCGGTTTTGAATCGACTTGGAAATGGTATGTTTCGTCGAATCTATCGGCGAGTGCGGGTTATCAATACATGGAAGCATTCGATATTACGGATGACATCTTTCTTCCCCACCCGCGGCACAGTTTCAATTGTCGAATCGAAACCCATACCATCAGCAACAACCTTTCGTTCTCGGTACGGGGTAAAGTATATCAACGGTATGAGCGGCTTTATATCCCTGAAACCGGAGTATTCACTAACGATCTTTCAAAAATTACCCCCGAACCAATTATTGATGCTACCCTAACGGTCGAAGGGGCTTTGGTGTATCATGCACTAAAGGATTTCCTGGTAAGCGCCGGTACTACTAACCTACTCGATGTAACCAACACAATTTATGGTCCCTATACGGGACAACGATCATTTCTATCACTGGGTTATAATTACTCCCGGTGACTTGTGAAGAATGCCGGTGTTAACCGGTTTGGAGGAAAGAATGAAGAAGGCAGTTTATTTTGCAATCGTAACATCGGTAATCATCGCGATTGGTTGCAAAAAGGACAGTACGAGTGACAATCCGGTCGCACCGGCAAGCGGCTCGCGATATACGAACAACATCAAAAATGCACCGGTCTATCTTGATTTAACCACCGGCGACAGCGTGTCGGTGTGGGATATCATGATGGATCAATATTACAACATTCACGTGAATGGTGGTTCATCAGGTGGTAAGGGAATGAAAGTCGCACAATTAACGACGACCCTCGATGCGACTACCAACGATACTACCGGTTGGAATTGGATTTCAGATGTTAACGACACCACACTCGCAATCAAAGACAAGTGGATGAATGATTCAACTTATAACCAAGAAACTCATTCATTGAGCGGTTACGATACAGTGACATTTGTACTGCAGTACGATGCATACAATTGGGTAAAGTTGCATTTCACTTATTTTAACGGCTCGAACGCAGCAATAAGATTTCAATATTCGTTTGCAGACAGTGTAAGCGGTACGCATGCATATTGGAATTCAACGGTCCATTCCGATAGTATTATGAATTCGACTATAGCGAATAGCCATTATCGTTTTGGTGTGGGTTTGGTGCCTGCGAACAACTGGCAAGTTGCATTAGTAACCTCTTTTTATTTCGCAGGGCAGGGTGTAGGTTACTTCAAATATCCGTATGGCCGCTTGAATACAGGAGCTGGTGCAACTGCGACATGGATAAACCAAACCTACGATAACACCAGTAGTGTACCCACCGGAACGACGTTTGGAACCGACGGTGATTCGCTTTATGTCAGTTGGATTTTTAACTACAACTCAGAAACTCATATTTTAAGTTCATGGAATAAAGCACTTCTGGTTCGCCAAAACGGCAACACTTGGAAAGTGGGACTTGATAACTACTACGACAGCCAGAATAACACCGGTTTTGTGACTTGGCGGTATGCCCAATTTCCGTAAAGATTCTTCGTTACGTGAAAAGGCGGGATATGATTCCCGCCTTTTTTATTTTACTTTATACCAACTAATTTACTATTCTTACCAACAATATTGCGAGGAAACCATGAAACTCCCGCGCCACATCAATCGCATTCTTCTGATTTGTTCATCCGTTTGCCTGATGTTCGTTTTCTCATCAATGATTGCTTTCGCTTCTGACAATCCAGATGCGACCAAACCCGATTCAACAAAACAAGCGAGGATGCGGAATACAGCACCAGACCACCATGAACGGCGCGACAGTTCATCGACCAATCCCGGACATCACACTACTCAACCGGGAAGGCAAGAATCACCGCATA
>CAZPUW010000497.1:0-2549 GCA_964589795.1 uncultured bacterium | reverse complement strand
TTCAGCAAAGAACTATAAAAACCGGATTCGAAACGAATCCATACCCGGTCAGGCGCAACCGGAGACTCCGCATGCACGATACCGGAAGTGCCGATGAGAATAATAAAGAAGGAGAAAACAACCACGAATTTGCGAAAACGCATGAATGCTCCGCGTTAGTTAATCAAGCTGGCAAAATGAAACAAGTTATTATTTCATACAAAGATAGTCGCGTATCTCACCAAAGCAAGTAGAAATCTAAATTTATCGAGATTCCAATTGCCGCGTATCATTTTCTTCGAAAAACATGTACAAATAACAACGAATATTGCTGGTTATATTCGTACGAATATGACGGCAATTTGGGGTAAGTGCGAAAGTGGGTGAAGCGATTACTTGTAAGTGGTTATGGTATATAATAAACGCGAAGTGGAAAAACCGTTAAGATGTGTGTAGAAAGTGGTTGAATCGTTCGTTATCGTAGTAAGCAGAGTTTGCGGCCCTAAATAATGGTCTTGGGTATAAATCCGGTAACCGGTGATTTGAATCGGATATCCGGTTGCCGTTCGATTCACCCTATCCCACTGAAGAAAGGCGCTATTACCAACCTGCGAGATCTGGACATGGGATGGTGTTGCCGGGCGCAAATTTGTTGTTAAAATTTTGGTGTCCGCATTCGAGGTATCGCTTACTTCAGAATACGTATCGGACGATATTGCAAAGCGAATCGTATTCTCACAAGAATCAACTTGCCAAATAAATCTCCCATCGGTAACCGGAATTTGCGTCGCGATTTGTTCCCAGCTTCCTGTAGGATAATGGCGGTTGAGGGAAATGTGAGCCGTACCCGAAAGGCCGGATTCATTCCAATACAGTGTATCGAGCGTACCTACACAAATCGTATCCGAAACTGAATGAGAGGTCAACGTTAGTTTACCGTAATGAATATTGAAATTATTTCCGGATGTCCGCCCAACCCCGGAATCGTTTGCAAATTCGAAGCGAATACGAGCGTTGTTGGTCGGTGGGGCTGAAGGTGTCCAGATGTATTCACCGGTATTTTCCAATTTCCGTGTTATCGAATCCCAACTACCCGACGGATAATTTCGATTCAACAGTATTCGAATTGAATTACCGGGTGCGTTAATGCTCCAACGCAAGGTGTCGTCCTGACCGATAAAAACTTCTTCACCACCATTGAGATGCTGTATTGAAGTAATAACAGGATATACAATCGAGCAATTCGCATCGCAGGTATCTCCCTGTGATGGGTTTATGGTGTTCAAGACTCGGAATCGGACAGCATTACTCGGCGGGCCGGAAACACACCAAGGCGCGCTTCCGACGTTATCTGTGGATGGATAAATCGATTCCCACGCTCCACCCGGATAGTTGCGGTTAATGTCTATCCTAACATTTCCGCCCTGATAACCGGATAGCCATTCCAACTGAATGAATGAGCCAATCGCCAAATTGGTACTCAAATTCTGGGAAGTCATTCGCAAAGTATCGGTTCTCGAATGCAAATAAACCGAATCGAGATAAATGTTGTTACCGTGGCCGTTGAGACCAACGAATGCGAACATCGTATGAGATGTATAAAATTCGGCGGGAATGTCAATCACATTTTTTGTTTCGAGAATCGAATCGACATAAGTATGGTTCGATAAATTCGAACCCCCTTTTTTCCAAAGCAGTTTCCAATCGGAAGTCCCGTACCTACCATAAACGGCAAGAGTATCAAGTGCGCTCCGGTTCATTGCATAACTGCTATTAAATATCAACGTGTCGATTATCTGACCGGTCAAATCGAGTAATGGGGTGAGCAACGTGTCTTTTATCGATGTGGCGGGAAGATTACGGTAATTCAGATAGGCAAAACCGTCGATGTGTTGCGGGGAATAACCAGACCACACTCCGGTCGGTCGCCAGCCATACGGTGGAAACGGACAATCGAAATTTGCCGACAGCGAATGGGACGGGGTTTGGATGGAAAAATTCGCATCGCTGGTGTCTCCTTGGGATGGATTAATCGCACTCGATACGCGGATTCTCGCATTCATCGTCGGCGTTCCGCATACGACCCACGTTTCATGACCGTCATTCGCGGTCGTAGTTAATATCGTTTCCCAATTGGCGGAGGGGTAAGTGCGGTTTATCTCAATGCGCGCATTCGCAACGGACGCCGGACTCATCCAATTGATATCCATCGTTGAGCCAACTTCATGACACTCACTACCACACGGTTTTGTTACTAACCAATTCGGGGTAACACCAAGATCGGCAAAGTAGGTTTGTCCGACATTCGTACCGAGGTGAACCGAGACGCCGGTCGGTAAACCGGAATAGTCGTCACTACCGGGAATCGTTGCGTGATTGAACGAAGAAATATTACTTGTTCCGGGATACGGGTCACCGGCATCGCCCCGACCCATGTTCTGTTCGAGCCCGAAGACACCGTCCGCCTGTTCAATCGCTACCCGATAATGGCCGGTGGTCGTGTGGTTGGGATACCATTCGTGGTAGTTGTCATATACTTGGTCGTCGATGTGATAAATCAATATCCCGTT
>CAZPUW010000496.1:0-2550 GCA_964589795.1 uncultured bacterium | reverse complement strand
ACCCATAACCCATCACCTATTCCCTATACTCAGGATGGATGACGAGTTTACCATCGACGATAATCCATTTATCCCACGGATGGATTACCAACTCCGGCGTCTCCATCAAATAGTAATCGGGTTTGTAACTGCCGGGATGAATATACAAAGTACACGTCTTGATTTCGGTAGCACTCCTCTCCAGCAAGGCGCGCTCTGCCTCGCGGAGCGTTCGGCCCGACACCGCAATCTCATCGACCAACAGCACTTTGCACCCTTCGACTTCCTGTGGTGGTTCGACCGACCACTTCGGTTTATCGTGAACCACTTCATCGCGTACCCGATAGGAAAGCCGGATAGGAAACAAGTCGATGCGAAACAAGCTTGCCAACACCGAGGCAAGCGTCAATCCCCCTTTCGAGACACCAACGACGCAATCGGCTTGGTAGTCGGCATCGATGCGCAATGCTAAATCCTGCGCCATTTCACCGAACATTTCCCAAGTAATTTCCCGCCGTCCGTGGTGCTCATGCTGGTAAGTATTCATCGCACCCTCCGTGGTTGAATTACTACAATATAAAGCGTTCTAACCGAGGTGAGTGTATATTACCGGGAATCAACTAAATGAGGGGAAAACATGCCTAACAAATACAAACATCTTCTTGTTGAACATTCCGAAGGAATCACCACTGTCACCATCAACCGTCCCGAAGCGTTGAACGCCCTTTCGGTCGCAGTAATCCACGATTTAAACAATTTCGTGGACAGTGTACGGCACAATCCTGATATCCACGCCATCATCATTACCGGGGCGGGTGAGAAAGCGTTTGTCGCAGGAGCCGACATCTCCGAACTCAACAAACTCGACCACGAGTCCGGCGAAGCGTATTCCATGAACGGCAATAAAGTACTTCGTGCTCTCGAACTATTGCATGTACCGGTGATTGCCGCAGTAAATGGTTTTGCCCTCGGTGGCGGTTGCGAGTTGGCAATGGCATGCCACATTCGAATCGCATCAAGTAAAGCAAAATTCGGTCAACCGGAAGTCAATCTCGGATTAATTCCCGGTTTTGGCGGTACCCAACGTCTGGGGCGAATCGTCGGAATGAGTCGCGCGTTCCAGTTGATACTCACTGCGGAGACTATCGACGCTCAGGAAGCGTACCGCATTGGTTTGGTGAATAAAGTAGTCGAACCCGATCAACTCATGGCGACGGCACGCGAGATGGCAAAACTCATTCTTTCGAAGGGGCCGATAGCGGTGCATAACGCAATTCGCGCGATTTATGCCGGTCAGGACGTGATATTGGACGTAGCACTTTCGAGGGAAGCGTTCTGGTTCGGTACCAGTTGTTCGAGTGAGGATATGAAGGAAGGAACGGAAGCTTTTTTAGAAAAACGCAAACCAGTGTGGAAAAATCGCTAATCTTTGTTTAAGTTATAGATAACAAGTTGTTGCAGTTCTATTTACTCTCAGCCCGGAGGTGAATTATGAACGAAGTACACAAGACAATTCGTGAGTCAGTTGTCGAATTGACAATTTCCCGACCACCTCACAATCTCATCTCGATTGCACTCGCCCGCAAATTAAATGAAGAACTCCGCGCACTGAATGAAATGAAGGAATTGAAAGTCATCGTACTGCGTGGAGCAGGCGGTGTATTCTCGGCTGGTGTCAGTCTTGAAGATATGACACCGGAACGTGTCGGCGATTTGATGGTCGAGCTTGATAAATTATTTGAGAATTTAAATATGCCGGACGTCGTCACCATCGCCGCTGTGAATGGCGAAGCGACCGGCACCGGATGCGAGATTGCGCTCTTCTGCGATTTATGTGTCGCATCAGCGCGCTCTTCATTCGGACAACCGGAAGTCGAGTATGCGTTGTTCCCACCTGTGGCGACGGCGCTGTTACCGCGGCTTTGCGGACGCAACCGTGCGCTCGAAATATTACTCACCGGTGACCCGCTCGATGCACAAACCGCAAAACAAATCGGACTTATCAATTCGGTCTATCCCACGGCGGAATTCGACGACCGCCTCCATGTGCTTTTACGGCGAATTGTGCGGCACAGCCACGTCGCGCTCCGTTGCGTGAAACGAGCAGTGGATAGCGGTCTCTACGAACCGGTCACCCATGCGGTAAAAATCAGTGAGGATATTTTCCTCAATGATTTAATGACGACGGTGGATGCCCGCGAAGGGGTTGATGCCACATTGCATGGACGAACACCGAAGTTTCATTAGTTAATCTTTTTAGGGACAGGCGGGAGTGCCTGTCGTACGAGTAATAAAAACTTAACGGATAGGACAGGTGGGAACGCCTGTCCTATATTTATGGTATGGGACCACGACAATTCATCGAAATGCTCCGCGCACTCTTTTCGGACAGCGACCGCAAGGTGGATAAAATGTTTGCGAAAGGGACAGCGGCACTTGCCGACGGCCAGCCGGTCGTTGCGGCGATGCACCTCACGGAAGCGTACAGCGCACTCGCACAAATGAAAGACCCGTTCGCTATTCCTTTCCAAATCACAATCGCGACCAAACTAATCGAAGCATACACCATGC
>CAZPUW010000495.1:0-2568 GCA_964589795.1 uncultured bacterium | reverse complement strand
CGGAAGGGGGTTATTACCCTAACTTTATTCGATTTATAAACGGAGGCAGGGTGAAAGTTGTTTGGTGGTTAACCGGTGCGACATTTCTGTTGTATTTACTCACGCTTACGCCCGGACTCCCGCCAATCGACGTGGGTGAATTCGTCGGATGCGCCATCACGTATGGTATCCCGCACCCCACCGGCTATCCCATCTACATTACCATCGCGCGCTTATTCGCGATGCTCCCCATCTCCACCGTCACTGCCCTTTCGCTACTATCCGCACTCTCGGCGACGTTCGCACTTTTTTTTCTTGCGAAATCCGCGATGGAAGAATCGACTGGCGACTGGGGATGGTTGATAATTCTACTGTTCCCGGTATCCACCATTGTTTGGGATGTCGCCATCCGACCGGAAGTGTATGCATTCAACAGTTTTCTGCTTGCCGGTGCATTCTGGGCGGCACAAGGAGTATGGCGCGGTGAAAAACGGGCGGTAATTTTCCTCGGGCTGTTCAGCGGATTCGCGACTGTCACCCATCTTTCATCGGGATATTTTCTGTTACCACTTTGGCTCGGTTTGTTAATGAAACCAGAGAGCCGAAAACTGATTCTCCATCCTCTTCCGTGGCTGGTCGGGGCGATTCCATTAACTGCACATTTAATCCTCCCCATCCGTAGTGCATTCGGTTTACCACCCTACACCTGGGGCGATATGCACACATTCGACGGGTGGTGGCGGCATGTTTCCGGGTGGCAATACCGGGTCTGGTTGTTCCAATCGAGCGACGATTGGGCTAAAAATATTGGCGACTTTTTCCACGATTGGTTGCCACGAATGGCGATATTCGCCGCGGCGGGGCTCTTCTTCCTTTTGAAGTACGATTGGAAACGTGCCATTTGGATTTTCGCTATTCTCGCGTTTCCAGTCGTTATGGTATCGGGGTATCGCATCGCCGACCTTGATACCTACTACCTCCCCGCATACCTGATTTCGGCGTGGTTGGGTGCTTATGCGGTGAGTAGTTTACCATTGCATCGAATCAAAAGTAAATGGATTATTCCAACTGCAATTGGAGTGGTTGTCATCTTGTTTGGTGTGTGGCAATATCCACGCGACTCCCGAATCGAAGATAAACACCAGATGGTGTATACCCGCGCACTACTTGCGACACTTCCTTCTCCGGCGGTGTTGTTCAGTGCGGATTGGGAAATTGTGGTCGGGCCGATGCAGGCATATCTCGCACAAGGGGAGCGTCCCGATTTGTCGGTAGTCGATTTGGAATTGATGCGCCGCTCGTGGTACATCGAATTGCTGTTGCGAAAATATCCGTATGTATGTGCAGGTTGTGAAAATGAACTGAATGAATTGATTCCGGCATTGCGGAAATTTGAGCGAAATGAGGATATTGCACCGGAAACATTGGAGACTTTGTATCGTCGTGCGATTTATGTATTGATGTTGAAAAACTCGCAACGTGCGGCGGTTTGTATCACGTTCGATGTTGAAATACCGAAGAAGATACCGTTGTATCCCGTCGCGCTCCCGTTGTTCACGCGGTTGCAATCGGAGGATGTGAACTATATCGCGGATCCGAACGGACTCCAAATCGATCCACTATATGAGAATCCGGTCGATACCCGCATCGACAACCGTATCCGCGAGAAGGTGGCGGAGAGTTTATTGGAACGCGCAAATTATTTGTTCCACCACAACTACCGCGAAGAGGCATTCACATTCGTTAAACTGGCGCGGAACGCGAAACCGAATGATGACAGCCCCTTCTGGAAAATGCTGATGTTGCTTGAACAGGAAGAAGGGAAGTTGAATTAGGTCAAAATTATTTATGTAATATGAAGAGGGCGATAAGCCCTCTTTTTATTTTAGGATGAGTACCGAATTGGTTATTGTTTGCCGCTGTGAGGATACACGCACAAAATAGGTTCCGCTTGCTTGGTTAGTTACATTAAGGGAATAATTGTGTTTTCCACTTGCCAAATCGGGAAGAAACACATGTTTCACCAACTCGCCTTGGACATTGAAGAGATTGACGTAGACGTTACTCCGATCCGGTAACGAATACGAAATCGTAATGTGGCCGTTGGTAGGATTGGGAAAAACTTTATTGATGGTTAAATGGTTCGGAACGGTAGAAGACGCCTTTTCGTTAATTTTCAAATAAGAATTGACAGATCGGTAAATACCATCCTCCATCGTACCCGCATAAAGGTAACCATCCTTGTCCACTGTTATTGTGTTAATAGTATGCAAACGATTCGTCGCAGGCATGCATGTTGTCGGAAATTCGCTCCAACTATAGCCACAATTTTGGGAAATAAAAATTCGGCTCACCGAATCGACGAAATTTGCGGTAGAATCTGAATTAAACCCAGCCGCAATAAGTGTGTTATGCCGATCCACAACGAGCGAAGAAAAGACATGATTGCCCATCGAATTGCCACATTGCATCCAAGTTCTACCGGTATCGAGAGATTTTAAAATGCCGCTTGTTTCACTTAGTCCGTAAGCAAACAACGACCCGGTGTTACTTTTAGTGAGGGAGTAACATGTCGTAACAGAAAATTGA
>CAZPUW010000494.1:0-2577 GCA_964589795.1 uncultured bacterium | reverse complement strand
AGGTATGACGGGTACCGACGGTCACTGAAAAATAAACCGTGTCTCGTACTGCGCCACTGATAAAAGTTGCACCCAAATTAGCAATCGTACCGGGTATTGTCCGTCCATTTGCCGTTAGTGTAAACAACTGATTGACTGGATTCGAAACATTTGTTCCAATCGGTAAACTTGTAAATGTTGCGTTCGGTACCGTAACAGCAACAAATGGAGACATTGAAAAAACGGTGGCGTTAATTGCACCGGTAGCCAATCCGCCATTATTCCTAACAGTCAGGGATAATGTAGAACTCTGACCAACGTTGAGCGTTGCGGGGTTAAGGGTTTGTGACATATAAGCAAGTTGAATGGAACGTATTGTGAGCGGGACCGAAATCGTCCGGTTTCCCTGATCCGTTACTAAATTCAACTGCAATGGAACCATATCGTTGTCTTTGAAACTGCTTAACAATTGAACACGGAAAGGTGTAGTGTTCGGCACAGTGCCACCGGAGGATGCATCGCCCCAAGTACCTGCGTTATTCACCACAGTAACTCGCGGATCGAAGCTGGATAAAGTTCCACTTATTCCGGTAGCAGGCAAAGAACCCCGGTTGATAAGTTGAACGTTTACGTCGATTGTTTCGCCCGGATTGGCAGTACCGTTATTGTTACCGATACGGCCATTCGTCGAGTCGTCCTGAACCGTGTAAGTCGAAAAACTCAAATCAGTCGGCATTTGCGTAACAGCTATTGTATCTATTAACGGATAAATATTTTGATTAAGCTGATTTCCGGTTACAGTCAACAGCATTCTACCCGCTGTCGCATTCGTTAATGTCAATACGACATGGCCGCTATCATCAGTAATGCCGCGGGTATATGTTTCGTTCGTTCCACCAGCATTCTTCTTCCAAGCCGTTACCATTGCCCCTGCCGCGGGCTGTAACTCGTTATACATTACTTGCAACGCTAATCGGTTTTGACCTATGCCAAGCGTATCTGAAACGGTAGCATAAACATGATGTGGTACACCGGTCCAAATGTTTGCCGAAATCTCACCAAGAATTTCATTCCAATAAATAAAATTAGCCGCATCACCCGACGAACTTAACTGATAGTTGCGCCACATTTGGAATTTGGCTTCATAATACATACCGGCAGGTTGACGGGCATTTTTCACGCCGAACCCGTAAAAAGACCCAGCCGCCATGACATTATTGTGCGCCGGATTTGTTCCTGTGCCGTAAGTAGATACCGAAGAAAGTGCACCACGTGGCGCTGTCGGTGAACCTAATGCAGTTACTGCTACATGCATACCGCTTGCGCCTGAACCATACCAATCACCGGTGGAGCAAGAAATATTGAAACCTACGAATGGTTTGTTGATGTTTTGAATATTTTGAACATCGGTAGATGTAATCTGGAATTGCCAAGACGCTCGGTGCGCCCAAAATATTGCACCCGGAGTCAACCGGCTGTTTATCGTGGCATCATCTACTGAACCGCCGTGTTCGTCATAATCAGTATGGATAATGCCTCGAACGCGCATCATCTCATTACAAAATCGTATACAAGGAGGATTTGAAACGATACTGTTACCGGTACCGGCATATCCCCAACCATGGGTAAACCACGCAGTATCCGATCCCGTCGTACCCATATTCGGTTTCTTCTCGTAATTGAAAGCACGATTTACCTGCGTTTGTAATCCTTGGACGTCATCGACATGAAGTCGAGATACCCAAATACTTGCAACCAAGCTTGTACCCAAACATGCATACGGGTGGTCAGAGTATCCAGTCGGAGAAAATGTTGGTAACTCATATTGTGCTGTACTTGTACCGCCATCTGCCATGAATATCACAAACTCAAGGGGTGGGTTCCATGTGCTGTAGGCATTTTGGATATACGTTTGAATGGTGGAATTCGAAGTAGAACTGGTCACATAAATTTGGCTGGGACGTCCACTCTGCGTCTTCCAATCCACGAATGGTTTAATCAACGTGTCGACACCGGAACGCGCGACAAACATAATTTGTCCGGGAGGTGCTCTACGGGCGTCGTCGAATAAATCTTCAGCGCCGATAATGTCACTGTATATACCAGCAAAACTGGGCACGGCATGTGAACGGCTATCCGTAATTTCATTTACTCCGAAACCGCCGATTGGAGTCGTTTCGACGTCGATTGATTTGTAAACGCGCAAGGTTCTCGTTACGGGGTTGTACATAACCGGTTGAATACCCAACAATTCAACGCGCGCGTCGCGAATGATTTCTGCCGAGCTTGTTACTACGTTTTCGGAAGGAAACCATGCATCACGGTTATAAGTTGCTTCGTCATACGTATATTCCGCCGGAATAAGCCCATCTGGTCCCTTCACTAAATCTGTCGGTTGTTGGGGAAGTACGTCGATATTGTTGTATTCATCGTATTCACCTAACTTCACGTTCAAGCTGACATTTCCGGTATTTGGTAACCGGATGGCACGTGAAATAAGAGGAAGCGTCGGCTTTCCGTTTTGCCACAACCGTGTTTCTCCATCGATGGTTACCAAAGTCCAGGTGCGTTTGTTTAAGTCGACCTGTTCCATTTTCA
>CAZPUW010000493.1:0-2585 GCA_964589795.1 uncultured bacterium | reverse complement strand
ACCGTTCACGGTTGTATGCGTTCGAACACCGCCGCAACAAGAAACGCGATTTCCGCGGACTGTGGATTGTCCGTATCAATGCGGCAGTCCGGCAGTTCGGCTTGAACTACAGCACCTTCATTCACCTATTGGAACAAAAAGGAATCGAGGTAAATCGCAAGGTTCTTGCGGACCTCGCATTTAGCGATCCGGTAGCTTTTGAGCGCCTCGTGGAGGCCGCCCGGGCATAATCGCATTGCAATTTTAGCGAGTAATGCTTATGGGGAACCTCCGATAAAGAGGTTCCCCGTTTTATTTTGGGGAAACGGGCAACGGGGAACAGGAAAAAAGAAAAAATTAAGAAGAGAAATAAATGACGCTACATGAAGAAATCGACGATTTGGTACTCGTGTTTCAAGCGCGAATGGCATTGGCTCACGCCGGTGAATGGGAAGAGCTACGCAATCGCTTTTTGGGACGCAAAGGGGAACTTGCCGCGTTGTTCGATAAACTTGGTAAGGCACCGGGTGAAGAACGCAAAGAACTCGGTAAGCGGCTCAACGACGTAAAGAATCTCTTCACAGAAAAGCTCGATGCGTTGCGCGCACATACTGTTGTCAAATTATCCATTCCGCGCCTCGACCCGACGTTACCGGGAAGACCTTACGAACATGCGACAAAGCACCCCATTACTGCGACATCAGAACGGATAGCGGATTTATTTGCGCGGATGGGTTTTGTGGTTGAAGAAGGGCCGGAATTAGAAACTTCGTTTTACAATTTCGATGCATTGAATACACCAAGTTGGCATCCAGCGCGGGAAAAATCGGATACGTTGTATCTCAATCCCGGTGCGGGTGACCGGGAGTTGTTACGGACGGAAACTTCACCGGTGCAGATACACGCACTGGAACGGCGCGGCGTGCCGCTTCGGATAATTTCTCCCGGACGGGTGTACCGTAACGATAAGCCGGATGCCACCCACAGCCCGGTCTTCTACCAAGTAGAAGGACTTTGTGTTGACCGGGGAATTTCGATGGCGGATTTGAAAGGAACTCTGCTCGCATTTTATCGCGCATTGTTGGGAGCCGATACCGAGATAAGATTCCGTCCGCACTTCTTTCCATTCACTGAACCATCGGCGGAAGTCGATGTGACTTGTCCATTCTGTCACGGTAAAGGGTGCCGCATTTGCAAACACAGTGGTTTTATCGAAATGGGCGGTTGCGGGATGGTGCATCCGAATGTATTGGAAGGAATTAAACTACCGGGTGGGGCAAAAATAGACACGGAAGCATTCACTGGCTTTGCGTTCGGACTTGGCATTGAACGGCTCGCAATGCTGTTATATGGGATTGATGATATCCGGTTGTTCTATGAAAATGATATCCGGTTTTTAAACCAGTTTTAGTTTAGTATGAAAATTCTACCAGAATCGATTCAATGAAAATTCCTGACGGAAGTACTGCATACAACGATGGTGAGCGATTCGACCTGTCGATAAAAGAGGTCGCAGATTTACCATTTTATGCAGAATTGGCGAAAGAATACGGCGACCCGATTCTTGAATTGTGTTGTGGGACGGGTAGAATAGCGATACCATTAGCAGAAAAAGGATTCAATGTCACTGGAATCGATATTTCGAAACCGTTTTTAGCACTTGCGAAGAAAAAAGCGAAAGCGGCAAAGGTTGATATTGAGTGGGTCTATGGCGATATCCGTGATTTTTCTCTACACCGCAAGTTTCGATTGATTTTAATCCCATTCAACTCGGTAGCACATGTGATTACCGTTGAGGACTTTCGTTCGATGATGGCGTGTATCAAACGACATCTTACTGCCGATGGGCGGCTGGTGATTTCGTACTTTAATCCGAATTTGGAAACTCTGCTCCGGGACCCGAATCAGCGATGGAAGAAAAAAGAGTACTTTGATACGCGGGTACAAGCAACGATAGCAGTCACGGAATCAAGCAGTTACGACCAAAAAACACAGGTTAATCACGTTACGCGCTATTTCCGAAACACGGTGACGAATGAAGAAACGACTGATGAACTTTTTGCGCGGATTTATTTTCCAATGGAATTGGAAGCATTGATAACCGGAAGTGGATTCGAATTTGAACATACATACGGTGGCTACCACCATGAGCCATTTACGAGTACGTCACAATTACATATCAATATTTGCCGAAAGCGATAAAATATGATTCGCATTTCTTACCGATGGTTACAGGATTTTTTAGCTTTACCGGAATCACCGGAACAGGTGAAAGAATTACTCACGTTTCTTGGTTTCGAAGTCGAGGAGTTGCGCATCATTCCGGGTGTACCGGAAGGGGTGTTTGCCGCATACGTGCTGGATTTGAAGCCACACCCGAATGCGGACAAACTCCGGCTTGCCACAGTCGCACTTGAAGGCGAAACGAAAACAGTAGTGTGTGGTGCACCGAATATTGAACCGAGTCAGTGGGTGCCGTTGGCGTTGGTGGGAACAAAGTTGGGCGACATTACACTCACTTCGAAACCGATACGGGGTGTCGTAAGCGACGGGATGATTTGCTCGGAACGGGAAGTTTCCAGCGCCGGGCGAAATGCGGATCGCCG
>CAZPUW010000492.1:0-2589 GCA_964589795.1 uncultured bacterium | reverse complement strand
TGATTTATCCGGTTTGGCGACTTTTGTCGGCTTCACCGGGTTCTTGTCCACCACCCCTCTTCGCAATAAGAAACGATAGAACGACGATATTGCCGCGCGTTCGTGAGCCACAGTACGAGCGGCGAGACCGGATTTTGCCCGGGTAGTGAAGTAACGTTGTAAATCGAATGAAGAGAGTGATGAGAGTGAAGAGGAGTCATCGGTATTGAGCCATACGAAAAAAGACTCCAAATCACGTTTATAGTTGGAACGTGTATGCTCGCTTCCGCTCCGGCGGTAGGCAAGATCGTCAAGAAATTGAGTAAGTAGTTCGGAAAGTTTCATGTAAAAAGAAAGAAACCACTACAGGTATAATGTAAGCAATATTTAAGTAGTTCTTCACCGAGGTAGAGCAATTTTCAAAGATATTGTTGTTCAGTGTCACTTGTGAGATTCTTACCAAATGTTACCGGCGCAGTTTTTCTATCCACTTACTCAAATCGGCGGGTAGTTCACTCTCGAATACAACCCGTTTGCCATTCGGATGGACGAAACCGAGCAGACGTGCATGAAGTGCTAACCGAGGCGGGCGGGGTAGGTTACGGTTGATGCCGTGCTCACCGTAAATCGGGTCGCCAAGAATCGAATGACCATCTTCGCTGAGGTGGATTCGGATCTGGTGGGTGCGTCCGGTTTCTAACCGGCAACGAATAATGGTCGCTTCGCGGAAATTTTCGAGCGGCTCGATATGAGTGACGGCAAGTTTCGCGTGGGGTTGGGCATTCTCGACGGAACCGCGGAAACCATCGCCGCGATTCTCGACCAAATACGAGCGGTAAGTTATTCTCCGTTCGATTCGACCCGTTACCACTGCGATGTATTCGCGGTCGATGGTGTGCTCGAAAAATTGAAGTTTGAGCGAATCAAATGCTTTCCGGGTGCGGGCGAAAACGAGCAGACCGCTGGTATCCTTATCGATGCGGTGGACGATACGAGGCGTACCACTCTTCCATTCGGGGTGTTTGCCGACAATACGTTTTACCAATGGAACGATAAGTTCTTCGAGCGTTGGTTCTTCAGCATGTTCGGCGGCATCGAACTCTTCATCGGTTTTGGGGATGTTTTGGGTGACCATGCCGGAAGGTTTGTCGACGATTATAATATGTTCGTCGATGTAAACGATTTTGATTTTATCGAAGAGGGCATGGAGAGCAGTTTGTGATTCGGTACCGGCACCTTTGCGGCGGAGTTCGATTTCATCACCGGAATAGACACGGTACGCTTCGTCTCGGACGAGTTGCCCGTCGATGAATACATTTCCCTGCTCCAGCCACTTACGGACACAGCTCCATGGGGTTTCGGGAATTTGATTCCGAATCGCGGTCGCTACCGTTATCGGCTTTTCCGAATTGACCGTAAACTTACATTGCGGTAAATCGTCTTTTTTTCCGCTTCCCGTTCCCTGTTTCCTGTTCCCCATTTTATACCGCAAACCGGATTACGAGAATATCACCATCCTGCACGACGTACTCTTTTCCTTCGAGCCGGGTCAATCCCTTTTCTTTCAATACGGCATGGGTTTTGTGGAGGAGCTGGTCTTCACTGCGGGTCACTTCGGCGCGAATGAAGCCGCGGGCTAAATCGGTGTGAATCGTCCCGGCGGCGGCAACGGCATTGGAACCCCGTTTGATGGTCCACGCCCGGCACTCATCCTCGCCAACCGTAAAGAATGAAATCACTTTGAGTAATTCATAAGATGCACGTACGACACGGTGTGAAGCCGGTTCAGTAATTCCCATATCCTGTAGGAATACCTCGCGGTCGGCTTCCTCTAATTGCGCAATTTCACACTCAAGTTCACCTTGCAAAGTCAGAACCGCGCTGTGGGGAGAAAGTATTGCCGCGATAATGCTTTTCCACTCTTCGGCTTTCGCGGAAAAATCCTCACCGATGTTGATGACGACTAATAACGGTTTGTAGGAAAGGAATTGAAATCCCGCCAACCGTTTTTCTTCTTCGATATCAAATTCAAGGACACGCAACGGCTTTTCTTTTTCGAGTGTTTCAAGACATCGCTTTAAGAGAATAAGTTCTTTCTCAAATTCCGGGTTCTTGAGTTTCTTGAGTTGTTCTTCCAGTTTCTTTACCCGCTTCTCGACCATGCCTAAGTCATTTAGCAAGAACTCTTCTTCGGCGGAAGTGAATTCTTTGAGTGGATCGGGTGCTGCTCCTTCTTCGGACGTAAATCCGCGCACAACTAACACCAGCGCATCGGTTTGCGAGAGCGCTTTGAGGAACGATTCGTCGTATCCGGCTTTACCCGTTCCCGCTTCAAGACCGGCGACATCGACATACTCCACAGTTGCGTGAATCTGTTTGCGCGGATTGAACAGTGCCGTCAGTTCTTCGAGACGGGGGTCGGGTACTTTCGCGACGCCGATGTGGGTCTCGCGTTTTCCGTAACCACGGTCAACCGCTTTTCCCACCAATGCGGAGAATAATGTTGTTTTCCCGACGCGGGGTAGTCCTACTAATCCAAGTTGCATTTTTTTCTCTTTTTATTTTATCTGTTTCTTTTATTCTTTACCTATGACCCATAACCCATCACCT
>CAZPUW010000491.1:0-2594 GCA_964589795.1 uncultured bacterium | reverse complement strand
TATATCTCTGATGAAGCAATGAGTGTTTATGTTGTGCGTCCACAAAAGAAATTAATCAACGAAAAAAAGTTTGAAGAAATCACTGGTATTGATGGAATCTTATTAGTTAACAATAGTGATTTAATTACAGTAGAATTTCAATCTAAACCCGTAGGAGTGAAATAAATGGCGGTAGCGAAAAAGTATGCACCTAAGAAGGCTGTAAAAAAAGCAGCTCCAAAGAAGGCCGTAAAAAAAGCAGCTCCCAAAAAAGCAGCTGCGGGTGCGATAAAGTTGCGCACTCCATCTTACGCTCCCAATCCACCAATAGATTCGGTAAAAAAGTCGACACAAAAAAAGAAAACAACAAAAAAAACCACACCGAAGCAGAAATCGGTGAAGAAAGTTGCACCAAAGAAAGTGGTGAAGAAATCTGCGCTAAAAAAGAAAATGGTGAAAAAGTTAGCACCAAAGAAGAAAAACGCAAAGTAGGCTGCTCCTAAAAAAAGCTGGGTCTGCACCCTCCGTGATGGGTATGTAGGAATTGTTCTTGTGAACGACCTCCAATCGAGAACAAACCCTGCGTTTTTGAAGCGCTTAACATGCTTTGTTTTCTCTTGATTGGATAATGGAAACAACAAAAGAAGGATATTAAATGGTGCCTAAAGTGTTTATTTCTTATAGCTGGAGTTCCCCCGGTCATCAATCACTTATTCGGCAATGGGCAGAACAGCTTATCGCAGACGGGATTGACGTAGTTATTGACATCTTTGATTTAAAAGAAGGAAACGACAAGTATGATTTTATGGAGAGAATGGTTAAAGATCCGACCGTCACACACGTACTAATGTTTTGTGATAAAAGTTATGCAGAGAAAGCAGATGCAAGGATAGCTGGTGTTGGCACAGAATCACAGATTATATCCAAAGAAATTTATGATAATGTCGGACAATCTAAATTTATACCTATTGCGTGTGAATTTTCTGATGACGACAATCCTTTCTTACCAACATTCTTACAATCTAGGATATGGTTAAATTTTTCTTCACCTGAGGCAGTAAACGATAATTGGGAAAGACTAATCAGATTAATATATGGAAAACCGGAACACGAGAAACCAAAACTTGGAAAACCGCCTTCATATATTACAAGCAATACCGCTACTCCATCAAATCCTGCAATAAACAAATTTAATGCTTTTCGCCAAGCACTGCTCCAAGACAAAAAAGGGCTTTCGTTTTACCGTGAAGAATTTTTAACCGCATGCTTTAATTTTGCTGATGGACTTCGTGTAAGGGAACCACCTGTTGACTCTCTCGGAAAAAAAATCCTCGAAGATTGCGGTAAACTAAAACCGATTCGAAATCTAATTGTTGATTGGGTGTTATTAGAAAGTGAAATATCCCCGACTGAAGTCTTTTGTAATGCACTTTTAGATTTTCTCGAAAAACTGAGAGAATTGAAATCTCGACCGCCAGAGATCAATTCTTGGCAAGAATCATGGTTTGAAGCACATACTCTATTTGTGTATGAAACGTTTCTTTACATCATCGCCGCGCTATTGAAGACAAATTCATTTCAAACACTACACGAGGTATTCACAACCCACTATCTTCTTCCCTCAACGGAAAGACATGGATTCGATAGGTTTGAGACGTTTCACTGTTTTTACGGGTATTCGGACGCTCTTCAATCAGAATTAGCCCCCCCAGGTAAAAGGTTAAATAGTCCAGCTGCAGAGCTAATAAAAAGGCAGGCTGATAGAGTAGATTTGCCATTTACTAGCATAATTGAAGCCGAACTATTAATTCTATTAATGGCTTTTTTAAATCCAACCGTAGGGTGGTATCCTCAAACTCTATATTACCATTCTTACAATAGAGAATTTCCATTTTTTGTTCGTGCGACACAACATAAGCATTTTTTAAAACTAACTTCTATCACTGGAATAAGTGATGTTGAACAGATGCGTAGAGAAGTGAGAGCTGGTCATGAAAGATTAAACGTAAAACAATGGGGTGGGTTTTCTCATGTAGGCTCATTTTGGTCATATATGAATATGGATGGATTAGACACCATAAAATGACTCAATAGTTTATTAACAAACACCCATGCGCCCCATCCCCGCCATCATCCTCACGCTCGAGCTCATCGTCGTACGTGTCGTTTGTGTACTAACAATCGCAATGCGATCTTATGAATAACCACCGAGGAACAGCATGAAACCCATCACCCTCGCCCTTCTTTTTCTTCTTCTTGCTTTCGCAACTACCATTGCGATTGCACAAACGGACACTCGCGACACGGTGCAAGATTTTCGGGAACGGTATTGGGATTTACATCTTGGCCCTAAGACCACTGCGAAACAAATGTTGAATATCCCCAAGCGCGAGTATCGCACTGTTCCGCGCGACCAATGGTACGGAAACGAATTACTCGATAACGACTTGGTGTCGGTAAAAGAAATCACTGCTCCGAATACCGGCTTGCACAAACTCATGTATAATGACACAATCGCTTCATTGGACGACTTCATTCTATTTTGTCAAACCCATCATCCCATTCAAGACGATATGTGGTGGAAGGATTATTCCGATGTCCATCCGACACAATTA
>CAZPUW010000490.1:0-2595 GCA_964589795.1 uncultured bacterium | reverse complement strand
GATTCTGACTGTAAAAATTTTTTACAGTTTCATCTTAGTACGGTGACTTATTTGTAGTACCATCTCACACAGTCCGTTCATTATTTATTAATAAACAGATACTTAAATACTTATTATGGTTGTTGGCACGGAAATTGTCTTTCAAGAAAACGACCGGCGAAAAATCGACCCGGCGTCTTTTTGAACTTTTATCATTTTGGAGAAACAATGAACTTCCGTACCAAACTCGTTTTAGCAGCCATCTTCGCAATCACCCTCCTTATCCCGACGCAAAAGGGTTTTTGCAGTTACTTTTTAAGCCAAGGTACTGAAACGACGGAACTCACCCGACTTGACGGTAACGATGGAATTTCCGTTCCCAATAAAGGTGTATACGGTTATTACGATGTCAAAGGCAACCTGGTTATCGTTCTCGACTTTTCACGTTCAGAACAACCGTTGGTTCTCGGTATTGCATATTGGCAAGATAACCAGCAACAAAATTACGGCATGTAATTCGCGTTCAATAGAACAAGTGTCCGAATAGAATTTGGACTACTTACTATAGAATCGCATCGATATCGTCGATGCAAATGTTTGTCAGCTTTTTGAGGTTACACATGGGTTTCATAGATGAAAGCATCGAATGTTGCGACTACAGTGCCCGCAAAACGGTTAAGCAGTTTTTAAAACTGCCAAAGGAATTAGTCGCTGCTGAATCATCGCAACAAGCCAATATACCTTTAAATGAGGATCCCGATTCCCGTTTGCAAGGGATGCTGAAATTGAACACTTTGGTTCAAAGGTACTTTTTATTCGATTCAGTCGAAAAAAAGCGCGATGCAATTGTCTCTTGTCATTCTGTTGGCACGTTCTTTCTAATTGTCCAACTGATCGACCGAATCTGGCCCGATGCACAAAAATTGTCTGACGAGCACCACGAAGTGTTAGCATGGTGGATTTCAGTATTGCTCGACGACCGTTATTCAGCATCTACGTCGATACAATCGTTACAGCGAAATCGTTTTCTTAAACACTTGCAATTGGTTGATGAATCCCATTTGAATGATTTGCTTCGCACCGTTAAAAGTGAAGTAGTCAATACGAGTACCAAGGAATCGAATACAATCGATGAAGAACGGACGGAACAAGTCCGGCAGAAAATAGTCGTTTGGAATTCTATTCATACGAAATCGGTTTGCCATCTTCCCGACCAACATTATTGCGAATCCTTGTTGCATATGTGCCTCAAAATGCAAAGTTATATCGAACGCAATACCGGAATGAACTGGCAAAAGATTTGCTTGATTTTAAATGAACTGCATGTTGTATTCGTAGAAGTTCACGGTCAACAGGTGCTTCTTACGACTCGACCGACACCGGAGCAAATGAGCATCATGTATCGGATGAATTGCGTGTTACCTTCGACTCCAACAACGGAAAGTCGCGAAGAAAAGAAAAACACGAATAAGCAAGTCATTCCCGAATCGCGTCCAGGAAAACCACGAGCTGAACAAGCAGCGGTTTTCTTTCGACCATAAGCTATTGCAAGAACAGAATCGGTTTGCCCCGATCCAAGATCGAATACACGAGCATCGGCAACACGGTCTCGTGTATTACTATCTGAATTAAGGAAAGAAAAGGCGATAAAATGAATAATACCGTTGATTTGACTATAGCCGGGCTTCCCTTCAAATGTGTGAAGTTGGAAGAAGCGACCTTCGCTGATAATTTCGCAATTTATGTAATTTTGAATGTTCGTCCGGATAGTTCGTGGTGCGTCCTCGATGTCGGACAAGCAGGCGATTACGGCATTCGGATAAATAGTCATGAACGCCTTGAGAAATGGCGGCAAAACAGCCCGGATGATAATTTGTGGGTTTGTATGTATCCGATGGCATTTACGAATTACACCCGCGACCAACGGTTGGCGATGGAACGCGCCTTGCGGAAGAGCTTGCATCCGATTTGTGGTGAAGTAAGCAAACCATCCTATGCGATGATGCTTGACCGGTAATACAGGGGCATTTTAGAAAAGCATAAGGGGCGTATCAAACGCCCCTTTTTTTATGATCTTCAATGATGTTATGATTAACCTTCCGACGGTGGTGGGACTGCCGGAGATGCCGGTACCTCATGAACAGTTGCAGTCGTTTCAACCGGTAATGACGATTGCGGCAGGTTCGGAGCGAACTTTTTAATCAAAGTCGCGGCAAGACCTTCGATTGCATTCGCACCTCCGCCACCCATAACCAATACTTCCGGTACAAACCGTTGGTTGCCGTGTCCTTCCGCAAGGGCTGTGATGGCATTGACAGTCGCAGTTGCTTCTTTACCGAGCGCTTCAACCTGTGCTTTGTATGCTCTCGCCTTGGCTAATCCAACGGCTTCAACCTCTGCTGATTTAGCCGCACCGGTCTCACGGATATAGGTTGCTTCTCCATCGGCACGAGCTTTATTTGCATTCGCATTGTTCCGCTCGATATCGACATTTACGCTTGATTGCGCAAGCTTCGACTGCATATCGGCGGTACCTTTTGCATGCTCAGTTTGGATACGTTGATCTTGAGCATCGCGTTGCTTTTTGAATGTCTCAACTTCCTGAGAAGCAATTTC
>CAZPUW010000489.1:0-2598 GCA_964589795.1 uncultured bacterium | reverse complement strand
ACATGCGCACCAACACGAACAGTACCAATGATATCCCGATAAGTATCATCGGTAATTTCATTTTACGCCACCAATCAACCGGCATGATGTAGCACAATACCGCAAACACCAATCCGAATACTACTTTTATCAAGTGAGCGCGGAATTTCGCGTAGATATCCACTTTGTATTTCATGTAAGAAGGCGAATCCATCGAACCGTTATCCGACAACCGGTTGGACGTCGCCATCAGGTTCATCACCAATCCGGCGGCTAACAGCATCACAATGCTGAATAGAATCCATTTGTCGAACGAGAGGGTCGTGTTGCGCACTGCGTTTATAAATGCCGTCATGATTGCATCTCCTCGACATACGCGGCGAATTTTCTGCCACGGTCTTCGTAATCGGTAAATTCATCGAAACTTGCGCACATCGGCGAAAGCAGTATCACGTCATTTTCTTCCGCCATCGTCTTCGCCAACTGCATCGCTTCTTTCATCGAACCAATGCGATAAACAGGCAAGCTACCATCAAAGGAAGACGCCACTTTTTCGCCAGCCGCACCGAATGCGATTAAGCACTTCGCGCGCTTCGACGCTAATTTTCGCAAGCCGCTGTACTCGACCCCTTTGTCGTAACCACCGGCAAGCCAAATCACCGGCTTGTCGAACGAAAGTAGCGCAACCCGTGCCGAATCAGGCGTTGTCGCTTTTGAATCATTCACCCACCGTAGACCATCGTTTGAAGGAATCGTTTGTAACCGGTGATGCAGTCCGGTAAAACTTTTCATCCCGGCATCGATTACCGAAACTGGTAACCCCGCACAGTAACACGCTCCCGCCACCGCACACGCATTCGCGAGATTGTGTTTCCCCGGTAGCCGGATGTCACTCACTTTGGTAAATTTCTCGGCGTACTCGTCTGCATCTCGCAAGAATAACCGATCCAACCCCAGCCACACACCCCGTTCCAACGGATGATTCACCGAAAACCCAAATATCTCACCCGGCACGTCACTGAAATATTTTCGTACCGTCTCATCATCTTCATTGCGAACCAATTTTTGTCGACTCGATTGATTGCGCACAATAGCCGTCTTGGATTTATAATAAGCACTCAAGCTGTCGTACCGATCTAAATGGTCGGGTGATAGGTTCAATATGACTGCGACATCGGGAGCGAATTTATCAATCCAATCCAACTGGAACGATGAAACTTCTAAAATTGTCCAATGACTTTCCGTCATTTCCAAAACCGATTCCGAAAATGCTGTCCCGATATTTCCTGCCACCACATGTGGTATATTCGCTTGCCGGAAACATTCCCCTAACCATGCCGTAACCGTCGATTTACCATTCGTTCCGGTTACAGCTACCGTTTTACCCGGATGTAACCGCCACGCTAATTCCAATTCACTCCATACCGGAATATTTTTCGCTTTCGCGTCTTGGAATAATTTCGAACGTTGGTCGACACCGGGCGAAGTGACAATTAAATCAATGTTTTCATAAATCTTTGTGCTATGGTTTCCAAGTTCAAACTCAACGCCAATTTCTTCCAACTTCGCTTGTATCGTTTTCGCTTTTTCACCGGTTGCTTTATCCGATACAAAAACTTTTACCCCTAATTGTTTGAGTACTTTCGCCGCCGCCAACCCTGACCGCACCGCGCCAAGAATCGCTACCCGCTTCGGGTTGTCAATGGCATCCAACAAATCTTGGTTGCGGCTCATGCGTTTTCCTTCTCCCGCATGAATGCAATTAACGCCTCGCTTACCCGTTCCAATTTCATTCCCCGCGAACCCTTTACCAGTACTGCATCTTCCGGTGCAACCGTCAATAGGAGTTGTTCAATCAGCGAATCGACTTCTTCGAAATAAAACACATTGCGAACATCTTCGTCGATAAGTTTTTCAAGAGTGTACCGGCACATCTCACCGGTCAGGTACACCGCATTTATATTCTTTTTTACTATGATGTCAGCCAACATTTCGTGATCAAGCCGCGCCCATTTTCCCAACTCGAAAATGTCGCCGAGTACAGCGATTCTTCTTCGTACATTCGGCAAGTCGGCTAATAGTTCGAGTGCCGCCGCCATCGAGTGTAGGGATGCGTTATATTCATCGCGGATGAGCTGTACACCGCCGATATTCAGCACTTGTCCGCGCATAGGGACTTCACGTAAGAGTGAAATCCGCTCGGCGATTCTCATCAGCGGAATTTCCATCGCAATGCCGATAACAGCGGCGGCGATTAAATTTTCACAATGGTGCCGACCGGGTAACGGCGAGCGAATCGATGTCTCACCAATACGGATTCCAAATCGACCTTTTTCGTCCGGTGAAATTGCTCTCGCGTGAATCACTTCACCATGAAATCCGTGATTATCCCCTTCGAGCGTATATCCGATGTCATTCGTTCCGGGGTATTGTACCGCTAAATCCCGTATAAACGGATCGTCGAGGTTGACTAACCGCATCGCAGTCGGTTTCATTTCCGCAAACAACTCGCCCTTCGCTTGCGCTACTCCCCACTCGCTGCCGAAAAATTCCAAGTGTGCCCGGCCAATATGTGTAATCAATCCGAAATCGGGTTCGCACATTTTTGTAAGTTCCGCG
>CAZPUW010000488.1:0-2599 GCA_964589795.1 uncultured bacterium | reverse complement strand
AAAGTAATAACTTTTATTTATACACTTGCATCACTTCAATAAATCCGCAATCAAATCATCCGCACTTTTCCCCTCGGCTTCAGCATTAAAAGTTAACACAATCCGATGCCGTAGTACAGATGGAGCGACTGCTTTTACATCTTCTATCTCGGGTGTTGGTCGTCCGTGCAAAGCGGCTTTTGATTTAGCCGCGACAATCAATCCTTGTGACGCACGTGGGCCGGCACCCCATTTAATGAACGTTTTCAATTCAGAACTTGATTCTATTTCGTGCGGTCGGGTCTTCCGAACCAGCTCTACCGCATACTTTGTCACGTTATCCGCTACTGGAATACGTCGAATAAGCTCTTGTAATTCGATTAGTGTCTGTCCCGAAAGAATCGGTTGCAGTTCGTCGATGCGAAAACTCCCATTTCCTTTCACGATAGCCATTTCTTCTTCAAAGCTCGGATATTCAACTCTCAACATCAATAGAAACCGATCCAACTGCGCTTCCGGCAATGGATATGTTCCCTCTTGTTCAATCGGATTTTGCGTTGCAAGGACGAAGAACGGTTCCTTCAATTTCAATGTCTGGCCGGATGTTGTTACTGCATGTTCCTGCATCGCTTCCAATAGTGCCGCTTGCGTTTTAGGCGGGGTACGGTTGATTTCATCCGCCAGTACGATTTGAGCAAATACCGGCCCATGAACAAATCGGAAATGTTTCTTGCCCGTGCCGTGTTCTTCTTCAAGAATTTCTGTACCAGTGATGTCCGATGGCATCAAGTCCGGTGTGAATTGGATGCGGGCGAAGTCCAACGCCAGCAATTTCCCGATGGTACGTACCAACAATGTTTTTGCCAATCCCGGCACACCGACTAACAAAGCATGACCGCGGGAAAGCAGCGAAATCATTATCCCTTCAACGACCGGTTGTTGTCCGATTACAATGGTTCCTACCGCTGTGGTAAGTTGTTTGTAGTGCTCTGCGAGGTTTTCCAGAGTTTTTCGTTCGTCCACAAATGCTCCTATATGTTGTCGATACGCGGTAGGCGAAGTTTATGTTCCGTGTAATGAGTTGTACTAAAGTACTCAAATTCAACGGTTAGCCCACTATAACATACGTATCACCGGTAAAATATCCATATCCCTTAACAAGTTCGTCTTCGAGTTCGGAATAGCAACTTGATACTGTATCTTGACTCCGTTTGCAACTAAGAATATCCATGGAGAAGCAATGATCCGGCTGAAGTACAGATTTGTTTCCATAATCGTTTCTTTCGTTATTGTGACGGTTTTGGGATTTACCGCATCCGCCATGCCGATACAGGCAAACCAACCCCATTCCGCCAATTACCAGCGTTATGCAAAGGTTTTAATCTACAACACCACCAAAGATGTAGAACAAAGATTACTCGCCGATGGTTTCGAGATTGAAGACATCACACCAGAAGGAAATTTTGAGGCGTACGTCAGTGCCGAAAACTGCAATATGCTTACGTCCGACGGTTTTTCTTGGATGGAAACAATTCATGACGTTTCCGAATACTTTGTGCAACGCTTTCACGATTCCCCCGCCGACCTGCTTGAAGGGTATCCATCGGTAGCCGAAACCTATGATTCGTTGGACTTATACGCTTCCGAACGTTCCGATTTAGTAGCCCAAAAAATTATTATTGGGTATTCGCTGCAAAACCGCCCCATTTATGCTGTCAAGGTTACCCACAACCCCAGTGACACATCAATTGCGAAACCGGAAGTGTTTTATAACTCTTTGATTCATGCCCGCGAAGCTATTACCCACACGCAGTTGCTTTACTTCATCCGGTACTTAATCAACAATTACGACAGCAACACCCGTGTTCAAAATATCCTTGACAACCGCGTCCTGTGGTTTGTTCCGGTAGTTAATCCTGACGGTGTAATTTACAACGAAACCACCAATCCGAATGGCGGGGGGATGTGGCGCAAAAACCGCCATGTCAATACCGGTGGTGCGTATGGTGTCGATTTAAACCGCAATTTTGATTCCCATTGGGGATACGACAACGTCGGTTCGAGCAATAATCCCGCTTCGGATACCTATCGCGGCGATTCCGCAGCCAGTGAACCGGAAACACAAGTCATGCAGAATTTCCAAATTGCCCATCATTTCCGAATCACCATCGACTATCACAGTTACTCCAACGATATCATCATACCGCTCAGCTACCGCCGTGCGTGGGCTCCCGACCATCAACTCTTCTTCAATATGTCGCATAAGTTGGTCGATCCGATTTCCTATGCCGTCGGAAACGTATGGTGGTCATTGTATCCCGCCAATGGCGACGGCGGTGAGTGGCAATATCTGAATAGTCCCGATACCGCGCGGAATTTTGCCGTCGTCATTGAAATCGGAAGTATCAACGATAACTTCTGGCCTGCGCAATCGCGAATCTTGCCGCTTTGTCAGTCGATGGTTGAGCCGAACCTAAAAGCCGCGGAATTTGCCGGCGAACCTCGTATCGTCCTGCCTCCCCCCGTTCCCCGCGTCACCACTGACACTGTTGCGACATCGGACTTGGGTATTGTGAGTTGGACAATTGATACACCAAGCACCATCAACCCTGCGGTCAAT
>CAZPUW010000487.1:0-2605 GCA_964589795.1 uncultured bacterium | reverse complement strand
CGCGAACCATATACCTCCAATCCGGAAACTCATGGTTTTCCAATGCATAGCGACGAGGAAGTCATCAGCGCATTGCGAAGTTGCATAAACGAAGGGTGGGAAGCGGCTGTTCATACGATTGGCGATGCTTCCTGTGAGCAATTGTTACATGCTTGCGAAGTATTGCAGAATGAAGGACTTCGTACCGATGGAATATGCGCGGAACATTTGCAAGTAATGACATCGGATACACCGCAACGGATGGCAAATCTTGAGTTGACTGCATCCATGCAACCGATTCATCTTGCCGGCGACCGTAAATGGATGGTAGATAGAATCGGTAACGAACGATGCAAACGTGCATTCGCGTTTCGGACGCTGTTGGAGAATGGCATCAATTTACGGTTCGGTTCCGATTGGCCGGTGGAGTCACTTAACCCGATACCGGGTCTGCGCACGGCAATTTTACGGACTGGTTATTCGAATGATTTAGGCGATGCGTGGTTTCCTAATGAAACAATTGATTTTGACGAAGCGCTTACCGCGTTTACAAAAACACCACATCACCGAGCGGGGTGGCGCGACGCCGGATTATTGCAACCAGACGCCCATGCCGACTTTCTGGTATTGGACACAGACTTGTCATCGACCGATCCACGCGATTGGAAAGATAACCCGGTTTTAATGACTTGGATGGGGGGCGCGGTTCAGTCGGTCAAATCTTAGTACTATTATATTTGTCCTCTATTCATCTTCTTTTGTTCCCATTTGATAATCATGTAATTAGGAAGTGCGATGCAGTCGCAGTCGCATAGCTCTTGCAATTTCATGTCAAATTGTTGGAATTAAAATTCTATATATCGTAACTTGCTTCTTAGTAGTTGTGTTCTTTTTTCCTCAAGAACCGACTAATTGACTTTCATTCCGTCTTATCCACTACCGAAATCAACGAAGGCGTTGGTTTCGCCTGTTACTATTCCCACATCAGGAGGAGACAATGAGAATCCATACCTGTGTTGTAATTACCATTTTATTGCTTTCCCTACAATGTGCGTTCGCACGTCCATGGACACCGGATGACGATGCCACCACAGGCATTCCCGATACGTCCAACATAAATATTTCAGTAGAGAAATTAGCAAACGGTGGTCTTCATCTTGTATTTACCCACCCGGATGTAAAATTCGAAAATGTAACTTCTGGAAAACGCGACTGGACTTTCATTACGATGAATGGTGAGACAAGAACATGGGCGGTCGGAAAGCCGGTGGTACCGGTAATGGCACGCCCCGTCCTTCTTCCGCGTACCGGTAACGTTCAATTGAAAATCAGGTCGACGGAATATGTCGAATACCATAACATGGACGTCTTGCCACAACAACCGTTACCGGAATTGACAGCCGACGAAAAGGATTATGTGGATGCCCCGTTTACCATCGATAACGTTTGTTACGCGAGCAACGAGTGGTATCCAGCCAGTGTTGCGGAACTCAGTACTCCGGCAATATTACGCGACGCGCGAACTTCCATTCTCTCGATTGAACCGGTATCGGTAAATCCGGTAACCCGTACTGTGAGAGTGTACACGAAGATAGATGTGGAAACGGTTCCCTCCGGTGGAGAGGGGGTAAACGAATTATTGAGTGCGAGAGACCACACCGCACCGGGTTTTGCACAATTTTATGATGAAATTCTTGGCGCCGACGAGTTGACGGAAATCAATGCAAATGCACTACCGGGCGCAATGATGGTGATTTGCCGCAACGATACGCAAATAACAAATGCGTTACGCCCTTACATCGACTGGCGTAACCGAAGCGGACGTATCACTACGCTCGTCACAACGACGGCTTCCTTTCCCGAAGACATCAGGACACTTATTAATACTGCCTATACAACATGGAATCCGGCACCGGAAGTTGCACTGTTGGTTGGGGACGGCGGGGCTACCGGCTCATACTTATTACCGTCATACAGCTATCCCAGCGGTGGCTACGCCGATCACGATATGGTGTGTTTAGCTGGAAATGATATGCTTGCAGATGTTTTCATTTGTCGCTGGACGTGCGATAATATCCAGCAACTAACAACACAAATTAATCGCTCACTTGGTTACGAACGGACTCCTTACATGGGGCCGACCGGGGCAGATACGACATGGTATCGTCGGGGTTGGGCGTATGCCGGAACATCGCATTTAACAACCTCTAACCGAACCGCGATGTGGTTTGCACTGGGGATGATGCAGGCACGCGGATTACCGCAAAGTGGGTTGTACTATGACGAACACAACGGCAGCGTCGATCAGAATACGATAAACCTTAGGGTAAATCCGGGTTTACTTTTCTGGGCACACCGGGTCGGTTATATCAGTGAAATGAGCGCCGCAAATGTTTCCGGCCTAACGAATGCAAATAAATGTTATGTCGGTTTTAATATTACCTGCGGAACCGGTGAATGGTACGGCGCGGGTGTCAGTGGAATTTCGGAACAGGCGATTCGCGACGGTACACCATCGGCACCAGCGGGTGCGCTTTGCTCAACTTCGCCGCAAACTGGTGGTACTGACCCGGCGCACAATAATTGCATGGCGACAGGTACGATGTATGGGTTGGGGGTAAAGAAC
>CAZPUW010000486.1:0-2605 GCA_964589795.1 uncultured bacterium | reverse complement strand
CCAACGAACCACCTGCTAACATTTTTTTTACGTCTTCAACAACTAATGCCACCCAGTCGGGATCTTTCCCATCAATTTTCGTTACCGCAACGATGCCTCTCGTTATTCCTAATAAATTCAGTATTGTGTGATGCTCTATCGTTTGCGGCATGATTCCGTCATCCGCAGCGACGACCAGCAACGCCGCATCGATACCCGTCGCGCCCGCAACCATGTTTTTTATAAATCGCTCATGTCCCGGCACATCGATAAAAGCAATCCCGTATTTCCAAAAAGCAAAACCGAGATCAATCGTCATCCCGCGTTCTTGCTCTTCCGGCAAACGGTCGGGATCGATGCCGGTCAATGCTCGTACCAAGGTCGATTTACCGTGGTCGATATGACCCGCTGTACCAATGATGATGCGTCTTCCGGTCATTGCAAGAGTTTCATGTTTGGCTTAACTCAAAAACCATACCGTGAGGAGATAAACTGCTGGAGTTGTAAGTAGTAAACTATCAAACCGGTCAAAAACACCGCCGTGTTCCGGTAACAAATGACCCGAATCTTTCACGCCGGCATTTCGTTTAATCGCCGATTCGATTAAATCGCCCGCTTGTCCCACCGTTCCCCCCATCAGCGCGGTAAGAACTAAAAATAAAACGGGGAGCTTATCGCCAAGAACAGCTATTCCCACCAACGACCATACTAATGCGCCTAATAACCCGAATATTGCCCCTTCAATCGTTTTACCCGGTGAGATAGTAGATGCCAATTTGTGTTTACCGAATCGCTTACCGCCGAAATAAGCACATGAATCGCAAATCCAAATCGTCGAGAAGAGGTAAATGATGAACACTCCTCCCCACCACCACTCAGTAGGCGCAAGAACAGATTTTCGCAATATGCATAACTGCGCAATTGAGCCCGCTATATATAAAAAACCACCGAGTGTTCCGAAAATTTGTAACACTTTACTCGAAGTTCCACCGCGTAATAGCACAATCGGAATTAGTATCATACAAACCAAAATGAACTCGAAAACCAATTCCTGATGGAATTGTACGAGCAATACAAAAATACCCGCCAGCATTGCGATTAGTAATCTCGGTACCTCCGTTCCCATCTCGTTTAACATCGAGACGTACTCAAAAACCGCGATGGCAGCGATGATGCTGAATAACCCGGCGAAATACCACCCGCCGAGAATAGTCGGAACAATGAGTAACGGTATCCCCCATACCGCGACCAGTACCCGCCTTAACACCACATTTTTCTGTTTGGTTGGTTCGCTCATATTTTGTACTTACTTACCATCTCCGGTAGAAATTACTTTTAGTCGTACTGGTGTATTTTCTTTCATTCCTATTTTTTTCGCCGCTCCATACGCCAAATCAATAATGCAATCGGTGAATGGGCCGCGGTCGTTAATCCGCACTACAACTGTCTTTCCGGTCTTTATCGAAGTTACTTCCACCATCGTTCCGAACGGCCATTGCCGATGTGCTGCCGTCAATCCTTCCGGATCGAATATCTCGCCGTTAGCGGTTTTACGGTTCGCAAATTCGTAACTGTAAAACGATGCAATTCCCTCAACTGTCGTCCCGGTTTCCGGTTTATCGGTGGTGATGTTTTTGCTGTCAACGCCTTTTGTTGTATAGCGGGGAGCGCAACCTGTTGTGAGTATCAGGAGGAACAATATGAGTAGGAAAGATGGAAAATTTCGTATTAATCGCATTTCACTTGTTTGATAAGTGGTATGTCTGTTTGCAATTGTCCGGTTAATTCCTTCATCGATGAAATTCCATGTCGCTCACAGTAAGCATTTAATCCATTGACTATTTTTCCCGGTATCGCGGGGTCGGCATATATTAGCGTTCCGATTTGCACAGCGCTGGATCCGGCGAGGAAAAATTCAACTACATCTTCCGCAGTCGCAATGCCTCCCATTCCAATCAATGGAATTTTCACTGCCCGGAATACTTCCCACACTCTTGCAATCGCCAACGGTTTGATTGGCGGCCCGCTGTAACCTCCGGTAAGCGTTCCAATTTTTGGTCTTCGCGTTTCCGTGTCGATTGCCATCCCGACGTATGTGTTTACCATCGAGACCGAATCCGCACCAGCTGCTTCACATGCTTTTGCGATCTCTGCCAGTGAAACCGCCATCGGTGTTAGCTTTGCAATAAGGTGCCGCTTTGTTTCTTTTCGGCACGCCGCTACGACTTCTTCCGTCATCTTCGGATTTACACCGAAACTGATTCCCCCTTCCTTCACATTTGGACAGGAGATATTCAATTCAAGCGCATGCCATTCGGAATGTGGCTCCATTTTCGCAACAAGTGCCGCGTATTCTGCGATGGTATTCCCCGCTACTGATACTATCACTTTACTTGGATAATTTCTCAGCTCGGGAAGTTTCTCGACGACGTAACGGTCGATACCGACATTGGCAAGGCCGATGCTGTTGAGCATCCCGCCGTGAGCCGTCTCCCAAATTCTTGGTAAAGTATTTCCCGGTCGCGGTTGCGGTGTAATTGTCTTCGTGACGACTGCACCGAATGCTGTAAGTGGCGTCAGGTCGGCATATTCGGTGCCATATCCGAAACAACCTGAAGCGGCAATA
>CAZPUW010000485.1:0-2608 GCA_964589795.1 uncultured bacterium | reverse complement strand
GTAAAATTTTTCCTTCATGGAATATCGGTACCGTGGAAAACCGATCTATTTCCGCACATACCGGTAAATCCGGTTCCATTCCGATGCTCTTTAGATACACACCATGATTGCATAAATCAAGCATACCGAGAATATTATTGCTGTGTACCACTGCAAGTGCCGAAGCCGCCAGTGCGCCGTCGGTGAATGTCGCCTCGTGGTTTATTTCCGCCATCATATTCGCCATCAGCCCGGCACAAACGGCATCTTCCAATGCAAACCGGTCTAATTTCCCCGAACAAAGTAATACAACATCACACTGTTGTTGCAAGAGAAAATGAATGGAAGCCGAAAGATTGTTAAACGCCGAAACGATAACCGACTTCGCGCCATGGGTTTTCAATAATGTACGCGAACCGTTAGTAGAGGAATAAATCAGGGTTTTACCGGTAACAACCGTTGCAATGTATTCAAACGGGGAATTACCCAAATCGAATCCGACAATTTTCTTGCCGTCCCGCTCACCGCAAAGCAACAGGGTTTCACGTTCGAACTGTTGTGCCTTCTCCATTGCATCGGCTACGGAGTCGGTCGGAATTACCGCCCGCGCTCCGTTCGCCAACGCATAGAGAATAGTTGTAGAGGCCCGCAGAACGTCGATTACCGCGACCGCGCGATCTTTCACCCGGTCTTCGGTTGCTTCCTGCGGGGTAACGCAGACATCAATTTTCATTAGTCTTTTTTTACGAATGGTGTTTCGACGATTTTGGCAACGACTGCTCGGTCACGAATCATAATGTGAATTTCGTTACCAATCGCAGAATCTTCTACTTTGACATAACCGGTGCCGATGCCCTTGTCCAGTGTCGGTGACCATATACCGCTTGTGGTAATACCGATTTTCACGCCATCCGTGCAACGAATTTCCATTCCCTGACGAGGAACGGCACGCCCTTCGACAATGAAACCGACGTTTACCCGCGGTGTCGTTTCAAGTTTCGCTTTCAGAATCGCATCGCGACCCATGAAATCACCCTTGTTCAGTTTGACAATCCAGCTCAAACCGGCTTCGATTGGGTTATGGGAAGCGTCAATTTCATGGCCATAGAGCGCGAATTTCATTTCGAGGCGGAGCGAATCACGGGCGCCAAGGCCAATCGGCTCAAGACCCATTACTTTACCGTGCTTCCATAATTCATTCCATACCGTCATCGTATGTTCGACCGGGATATACAATTCGTATCCCAGCTCGCCGGTATAACCGGTACGGGAAACGATACCGGTGATGCCCGCGATTTTACCCGGTTGGCACCAATAGTATTTAATGTCGGAAACTTTTACGTCGGTGAATTTCTGAACCAATTCCGCCGCTTTCGGCCCTTGCACCGCCAACAGGGAGAATGTATCGCTCTTATCTACGAGCTTTACCCCTTCCGCCGGAACGTGCGCTTTCAACCACGCAAAATCTTTCTTGATGTTCGAAGCGTTCACAACGAGCATCACTTTGTCGGCGAGCCGATAAACAAGTAAATCATCGACAAATCCGCCGTCCGGATAGCACAAACCGCTATACATAACTTGGTTAAGACCGAGAGTTTCGGCATTGTTGGTTACCATCGAATTGACCCAGCTAAGGGCTTTCGGGCCGGTAACTTCAAATTCACCCATGTGCGAAACATCGAATACGCCCACGCCTTTGCGTACCGCATGATGTTCGGAAAGGATGCCTTTTGCATAATTGACCGGCATCAGGAAACCGGCGAAATCGACCATTTTACCGCCGAGTGCGGTATGTTGCTCGCTCAGTGCGAGTTTTATTGGTTCTCCGTGGTTGGACATCTGTGTTATTCTCCGTAGTTAATCGACTAAGGTAGGAAGCTTTTCTTCCGGCAGAACGGTTCTAAATTACAGACTTTTTTTTCATTGGGAAAGTCGGGCAAAAATAAGAAGGGGCGAACACCCGTCCGCCCCTAATCCTACTGTGTTTGGTCCAAAGTAGCCCGACGTTTACATCGCGGCTACTCTCGACCAGGCGGGAAGCGTTGCTAAATGCTCCCTTGCCATCTCCGAAGCGGCAAACCGATCTACCGGTTCGGTTTGTAAGTAATATTCAGTCAAGCGTTCCAACACCTCATCGTAAGAGCGCAACGAACCGTCTGGTGTCGCGCAAAATATGCAATATGGCTTCTCTTCGTCACCCGTTGCATGTTGATTTGCGCTGAGCATGTGCCTTCCGCAGGCGATACATACGTTAGTCATAGTAACCTCCCTGCTTAGTTGCAATAGGAGATACGGTGATGTGGGAGGGTGTGCGAGCGAAATACCGCGCGTGAATTTTATAAAATGTGACGGATGGGCATTCGTGTTACTGGATAAAACTAAAAAATTGATTTATTGGTTAAACGCGAGAACCGGTAACTGACGCTATTTGTGGTTTTTCCACGCCGGCAGTGTCGACATGTGTGCTTTCGCTGCGGCATACGCGGTCTCGTGATCGATGCTTTCAGTGCGCATCATATATCCGGCCATTCCTTCGACCCGTTCTTCGTAAGATTGCATCGATCCATCGGGACGCGCACAGAAATTACAATACGGCTTGTTAACATCCGCCATCGCATGTTGCGCGGAC
>CAZPUW010000484.1:0-2611 GCA_964589795.1 uncultured bacterium | reverse complement strand
TTTTGTAAAATGAATTTCCTACGAGCATTCCGGTGGCTAAGCCGCAGGCAACACAAGAACTTTTCGCTCAGTCATTTCTTCCATCGCGTAGCGTACCCCCTCCCTACCGAAACCGGATTCTTTCGAACCGCCATAGGGATAGGAATCCTCCCGAAACGTGGGAACATCGTTGGCGATAACTCCTCCTACTTCCAACTGCTCAAACGCGAAAAGTATGCGGTTAATATCGGTAGTGAAATAACCGGCTTGTAAACCGTATTTCGATAGGTTGATTTTTTGAATACCTTCATGCCAATCCTTCACCGGTTCAACCAAGACGACAGGGCCAAACACCTCTTCCTGTGCTAACCGACAGTTGTCAGGGACATTTGTCATCAGGTATGGTGTCAACCGATTACCGTTTCGATTACCGGCTACAATAGTATTCGCACCACCTTGTTTTGCCTCTTCTATCCATTCCACTACTCGTTTGGCTGTGACTTCGGAAATCATACATGACAAATCGGAACTTTCATTCAAAGGATCTTCGAGGACAAGTTTTGCGATTTTGCTCTGGTAGTTATCGAGGAACATTTGATACATCGATTCGACAACATAAATGCGTTGAACGGAAATGCATACTTGTCCGGCATAAGAGTAACCACCTATCGTACATCGCTTCGCTGCATACTCGATATCGGCAGTTTCGTCAATCAGAACAGCACCGTTACCACCTAATTCAAGGACAACGGGTTCAGTCGTTAATTTTCGTAGTTTCCAACCGACAGCAGCACTACCGGTAAATGAAACGAGTTTCACTCGTTTGTCCGACACAAACGGTTCTATCGTTGAACCATCACACGGAATAACTTGTAACACGTACTCCGGAAAACCGGCTTGGGCAACTAATTCAGCTAACAATAATGATGTGAGTGGGGTTTGCGGTGCCGGTTTGAGTACAATCGGACAACCGGCGGCAAGGGCAGGAGCTACTTTATGTGCAACCAAATTCAGAGGGAAATTAAAGGGTGTTATTCCCAATACAACACCACGGGGAAATCGTTTTACAATAACCGACCTGCCATGAGCAACCGGTGTGCGGTCAAGTGCAAGATACTCACCATCGGAAATACGAACAGATTCTTCAGCAGCAATACGAAAGGTAGCGATTGCACGGGTAACTTCGGCACGAGCGTCGCGAATTGGTTTTGCCGCTTCAGATGCGATGGTGTGAGCGAGCTTTTCTTTGGTTTGCTCTAATAGCGCGGCCAAATAAGTCAACCACTCGCGCCGTTGGTAAAGTGAAGTTTTCGCAAATGATGGAAATACACGATGGGCTTGCTCAATTGCTATTTCTATTTGCTTCGGTGATGATTGTTGAAACGACGCAAGCAATTCTCCACTCCAAGGTGCGTGGATATTCGTAAGTTCACCTTCACCCTGCACCTTACGGTTACCTATCCAAATATGCGGCATATATTCTCCATTCGTTTTGTAAACATAATATAGGTGCGGTACATTTGAATAGAAATTCATTTGGAGAAACCATGATTGTCGATTTACGGTCGGATACGGTCACAAAGCCGACGAAACCAATGTTGGACGCGATGATGACGGCGGAAGTCGGTGACGACGTTTTCGGTGACGACCCGACTGTTATCCGGTTACAGGAAAAAGTAGCGAAACTGACGGGAAAAGAAGCGGCAGTTTACGTTCCATCGGGTACGATGTCGAATCAAATTGCATTGCATTGCGCTACCGAGCCGGGTGATGAAGTTTATTGCGACGAAGGGGCTCACATTTTGAACTTCGAAGCAGGTGCAGCGCCAATGCTTTCCGGAATCCAACTTTATCCCATCATCGGCAAACGCGGTATCTTTACTGCGGAACAAGTAGAAGAACGATTGCGACCACGCAACGAACATTTTGCACCATCGCGGGTCGTTGAGATTGAAAACACGCACAACCGCGCAGGCGGCGTAGTGTGGAAACCGGAACAAGTAGAACCAATACGGAAATTGTGCGACAGCAGTGGATTGCATTTGCATTTGGATGGGGCACGGATTTGGAATGCTTCGGCGGCAACCGGGAAAAATATTTTGGAGTGGACAAAACTTGCCGATTCTGTTTCGGTCTGTTTTTCGAAAGGGTTAGGCTGTCCGGTTGGTTCCGCATTAGCCGGAAGTAAAGACTTCATCACCAAAGCGAGAAAAGCAAGAAAACGATTCGGCGGCGGGATGCGTCAAGCGGGCATACTTGCGGCGGCGGCGATTTACGCATTGGATAATCACCGGGAACGATTAGGTGAGGACCATCGGCGCGCGAAAGAACTTGGAAACGCACTGCAAAAAGCCGGGTATAATATCGATGCCAGCCAAATCGAAACAAATATCGTGGTGTTTGAATTGCCGGATAGAAGTGACGCGACACCATTGGTGAATTGGGCATATGAAAACGGGGTGTGGTTCACGTCGTTTATGAAGACAAAAATGCGCGTCGTTACTCATCTCGATCTTGATGATGAAAAAATAGCGCGGGCCATCGAGGTGTTGAGTAATTACCTGCATAAATAAAATCGAATGTTATCTACAAAAAACTGCGGATGAGTACATCCGCAGTTTTTTTATGCCCA
>CAZPUW010000483.1:0-2625 GCA_964589795.1 uncultured bacterium | reverse complement strand
CTGGACAGGTAAGTTCTATCCAACTCCTTCAGAAGAAAAATGCTTGATCCGATTTCCAGAATTGTCTTCACAATTTATAAAATGTGGCAAAGATCGCGTGTTCGTGATGGGTTGTCATGATCTATCCGCCTTCAATCCACGCTGTCAGAAAAGGACGGGAGGGTGGAAAAGGGAGTTACGTGATGAAATTCAAAATTTGGCTCAATCCTTCAAACCGAATATTGCACTCCAACACCCGCACAATACGATAACTTATCGTACATGGAATACTTCTTGGAGTGGGTTAAAGGGACTGGTTCCGACAGTCACGGATTATGTTTCAGGAATTCGATATGGTTTGAAACATGAAAATAAAGAAATGACAATCAGTGATGTATGCGAACACTCAATGGGAGGTAATGTCATGGATTTTATGATTCGTGAGGCAAAAATAAAAACTATACTCAAGTGATATTGAAGATGCGAATAGGGTGTTTAAGACGAAGAAGTTCTCCGTTATCGAATAAAATTGTGGATTTTCGGGTAGGCGCGATTCGCGAATCGCCCCTACCTATGCGTTGTCCTTTCCAAATTCCCAATTACGAACCCGACTTTTACAAAATTCAACGGAATTCGTGAACCTTTGCTCCAATACATGCAAAGGCTTGCCCCTTCCCCCTTTCCTTCCTTACCATATAATTCATTATTGGGGAAAACCGTGGCAAAATTAGGAACACTTACTCCGCTCGGTACCGGTGGTTGGATGGCAACCTCCGAGCGCGAAACTGCGGGCTATCTGTGGGAACACAATGGTAAATTAATTCTACTCGATGCGGGTAGTGGCATTCGTCGCTTGGAAAATCCCGATTTACTAAAGCGCTTTCAAGGCCACGAAAAAATTTATCTCTTCCTTTCCCATTACCATCTCGATCACGTTGTCGGCCTCACTTACCTCGAACGTTTTCTGCTCCCGTCGCAAACACTCGTTGTTTGCGCACCCGACCGTATGCTCGTTTATTACGACCCGGAAGAAGCGATAAATAAAATTCTTTGCATGCCGCTCTATCCGAGGCCGTTGCATTTTCTCCCGTTCCATTCCGAAATCCGCGAACTTCATATCGGCGAAAATTCCATCGACGGTATCGATGTCACCGTTTGGCCGCAAAAACACAGCGATGGCTCCATCGGTTTCGCATTCGGAAACAACCTTGCGTACGTCACCGACACCTCCGTACTCAATCGTGCGCTTTCTTCCTGTAATGGTGTGCGCTGGTTATTACACGAAGTGTATTACGATGAACAAGACGTTGCCGAACTAAATTCGAGCAACCGTTCCGGACAAATCGGGCATCACAGTATCGACACTGAAACTGCCGAATTCGCTCTGCAATGCGCCGCCGGAAAACTAATTCCCATCCATTTTCATCCCGGTCATTCCAAGGCACGTTTCGATGCGCAAATTGTCCGGCTCGAAGACTCTGGTCTCGATGTTGTCGTACCTTATGATAGTATTCCTATCAGTTTGTAATTTTATTTTACCTGTTGCCCGTTCCCTGTTGCCTGTTACCTAAAATGATTAAAGCCGTCTTATTCGATCTCGATAATACCCTCATGGACTTCATGAGTATGAAGCGCGCGGGTGTCGATGCCGCCGTTACGGCAATGCTCGATGCCGGATTACCGATTGCACGTGAAGAGGCTGAACAACGTATTTATGCAATCTATCACGATAAGGGAATCGAATATCAGGAAGTATTCGACCGCTTTCTCGAACGATTCCCATCACCCCAACCAAAACTGCTCGCCGCCGCCGTCAGTGCATATCGTAAAGCCCGCACTCATCACCTGCAAACCTATTCCGGTATTCGCGAAACGCTTGTCGGTCTTATCAAGCGCGGAATCCTCCTCGGTGTCGTTTCCGATGCGCCCCAGAAACAAGCATGGTCGCGCCTGACCGACACCGGTCTCGAAGTCTTCTTCGATGCCGTCGTTGCGTTTGAGGACACTGGCAAACTAAAACCCGACCCGCTTCCATTCAAGACTGCGATGGGGCGCCTTGGTGTCACCGCCGCACAAACGATAATGGTCGGCGATTGGCCCGAACGAGATATGCGCGGTGCCGCTGCATTGGGAGTTATCACTATCTTTGCCCGTTACGGTACTACATTCGATATCCACCAATCCGGTGCCGATTACGAGTTGAAACGACCAATCGATTTATTGGAAATTGTCGATAAACTCGGTGTACCGCGAAACGTACCACCTCTTAGCGGTCAGGAAAATTTATTGTAGTGGACCACAATCCCGATTTAAGTTAGTACTTTGAAGTAGGGATAAGGACGTAAAATGAAAAACTGGGAATACGCCACGGTTCGCACCAAGGTACTATCTTCGAAAGCAGTCGTCGAATTTCCTGATGGCAGGGAAGAAGTGCACGAAAGTATCTTAAAAGCACTCAATGCGCTCGGAGCATCAGGTTGGGAAGTTTGCGGTGCGGCGGAAAATCAACACACAGGTCAGCAACTAACGATTTTCTTAAAACGTTAGGTATCGCGAGTTTCGATTACCAGGAATATTTCAGAGGTTGTAAATGGCATTTACCGGTGTAGGAATCGACGTTTGCACCATCGAGCGTGTTGCTGAGTT
>CAZPUW010000482.1:0-2639 GCA_964589795.1 uncultured bacterium | reverse complement strand
TAAAACGCAGCCGGCGCTGCCGGATCCGGGGAGCGCAGACCTCCCGGTCTGCATGAAACGGCATCCCCTTCGTTATCCGATGAAATCCCATGCTTTGAAATTCAAATTTCTCGCAACGAGCAATGTAGGGGCGCAATTGATTGCGCCCGCGGGTCGCATCAATGCGACCCCTACACTGGCATCGCCACAATCCATCGAGCCGCAAGGCGAACTCTCGTGGCACAACAATTACTTCCTCGGCAACGACTCTACCAAGTGGGCACCGAATTGCCGGAACTATACGAACATTGTGTATCGTGACGTGTGGAATGGTATCGATATCGAGTGGTATGAAGAGAATGGAAAACTCGAATTTGATTTCGTTGTTCAACCCGGAGCTGACCCCTCCCAAATCCGAATGAGTTGTGAAGGATTGACCGGTGAACTTTCACCTACAGACAATGAACTGAAACTCCCCACATCGCTCGGCGAATTGCGGACGGCGTTACCGCAAGTGTATCAAATCTCACCCGGTGGTTCGAAAAGTGAAGTCGATGCGAAATTCGAAATCGAGAACAAAAATGAATTTGGTATCACGTTAGCGAATGGATACCAGAAAGAACATACACTACGAATTGATCCGCTCATTTATAGTACGTTTTTAGGTGGAAATGATTTTGATGGCGGAACTGCCATTGCAAATGACGGAAACGATGGTGTATTTATCACTGGTTATACTCAATCTACAAATTTTCCGGTTACGCCTGGTGTTGGACAAGATTTCAATGACGGTTCTTATGACGGTTTCGTTACTCATTTGAATGCAACCGGAACCCAGCTATTGTACAGCACCTATCTTGGCGGCGGTTCGGACGATTATGCCGAAGGTATCATCGCTGCCGATAACGGTGACGTCGTCGTAGCCGGGAGTACCTTCAGTCCCGGTTTCCCGGTTACGCAGAATGCACTGCAGACGACCTATGGCGGAGAGCGTGATGGTTTTGTTACCAGAATTAATGCAAGTGGCTCTCAACTTATTTTCAGTACTTTCCTTGGTGGTTCAAGTAATGATGTTGTCTTTGGCATCATAAGCGACGAAAGCGACGGTTACTACCTAACCGGTGCGACTTCGTCCCCTGAATTTCCCACTACTCCTGCTGCATTCGATACTTCTTATAACGACAGCTCAGACTGTTTCGTCGTGCATCTGAATGGATCTGGTTCACAGTTGATTTATAGTACTTTTCTTGGCGGTGGCCACGCTGAAGGAGCGAGGGCAATAACGTCAGACAATCACGGTGGAGTGATCGTAACGGGTTCGACGAAAAGTCCCGATTTTCCGGTGACCCATGGGTGTTTTGATTCAACTTACAATGATACTACTACTTCTTCTCTTCGGGATGATTGTTTTATCACCCGGTTAGATAGCACCGGTTCACATTTGATATACAGCACGTATTTAGGTGGCAGTTACTCGGAAGAACCTTACGGGGTAGCAGGCGATGGCAACGGTGGTTGTTACATTATTGGCCAAACCTCTAGTTCCGATTTTCCGGTGACACCGGGCGCATACGATACCACGATAAATGTACCTAATTATCTTTTGAGCAGCTTTATTACCCATCTTGATAGTTCCGGCGCTAGTTTGGATTACAGTACCTTCCTTGGTGGTTCCCATGGACCCCAAGATTATGGTACTTGGGGATTTGGTATTATGGCCAGCGAAGATGGTAGTGTTATTGTTGCCGGATCTACTTCTTGCACAGATTTTCCGGTAACGCCCGACGCCTTCCAACCCAACAACAATGGTATGGATGATGTTTACCTCTGTCGGTTGAACAGCACCGGTTCACAACTGCTGTATAGTACTTATCTGGGTGGCGAAAGCGGCGAAGTGGGATTTGGATTAGCGAAAGATCTTCATGGCGGTATATTCGTTACCGGCTACACGGGTTATCAATCAGACGCCAATTTTCCGGTCACTCCCGGTGCGTACGATACAACTTGGAATGGCTCAACAGACTGTTTTGTTGTCCACTTTAGTTTCGATTCAACGGGTATAATTCAACAACGTGAAAAGATTCCAACCGGATTTACTTTAGCACAAAACTATCCCAATCCTTTCAACTCTTCCACCACAATTTCCTATTCCCTTCCCAAACCCGGCATCGCAAAATTAGAGCTCTTCGATTTGTTGGGGAGAAGAATTTCCACTCTTATAAACACACCGCAAAATGCGGGTGTCCTTCATATTCGATTCGATGGAAAGAATCTCGCGTCGGGGGAGTATTTCTATCGGTTGTCAGCAGGGGATTTTCAGGAGACAAGGAAGTTGTTGCTACTCAAATAGCGGAACATGAGTGTTCCGTCTACCTCGGGTAGTACGGGCGTCCCCGCCCGTACACAGACCGGAGGTCTATACTCCAAAATTTATAAGGTGTGCACGCCTGGAGTCGTGCACTACCCAAGCCGACCCGGAGGTCGGCGCTACCCGTTTAAAAACACCCCCTTTTTGTTCCCCCCGTGAACGGGGGGAGGACAGACAAGAATGTCTGTCCTACGAAAAAATGCCGACCCGGAGGTCGACGCTGCCCCATCCCTCTTTCGTTAGACTCATTGTTAGCATTCCCGTTAGACGACTCGTTAGACGACTCGTAAAC
>CAZPUW010000481.1:0-2645 GCA_964589795.1 uncultured bacterium | reverse complement strand
TCCATTCGGTACATCATTGTATGCAGTGGTTCCAGCACCTTCGTTAAGACGCCAATAGCCCATTAAACCAGTTTCTGTGCCCGTTAGATTGGAGTACATATTCTGTTGAATTTGTGCTTGTGTGCGGGTCGTATTCCAAATCCTTATGCTGCTTAAGTTCGCATTGAGCCACCAAGGGTCTCCATTCCACCATTTACCAAATCGAAGTGTTCCGCCCGATGTTCGCATTGTTCCAGAAAAGGTTACAGGAGTTTCTGCAACTCCATTAATATATATTTGTAGCTGAGTACCATTGAATACCGCTGCAATATGATTCCAAACCCCTAATGGTAAAACGGCAGTGCTTATAGTTAAATAGGGTTGACCTGTAGTATTCCACATTCTAAAATCTAAAGTACCATCACTTCGTCTTTCAAAATTGAATGTCTGGTTATTCACTGGATCAGAATCATCTATCAGAGTGATAATATTTTCCAATGGTCCACTTGATGTTTTTTTTATCCATCCTTCAATTGTTATTTGAGCTAATCCAGAAAAAGCACTGGAAGGAATGACTTCAACATAGGAACTACTGCCATTGAAAGATAAAGAGGTTGAGTTAACTCCACCCGAAGTATAAATTCTAAAATTCGCATTCGATGTATCTGCAATCGTCGTATCAGAAACGGATCTAATACGGATTCTTGCTAATGGAGTAGATGATCCTGATACTGTCCACAATGTCTGACCATTATTCGCGGTATTTGCAAAAAGCGTTTCCCAAGTTGCGGAAGGATAATTACGGTTTAGATCAATGCGGACATTGCCTGTAATGCCAACACTCGACCAACGGATCGTATCTTGTATCCCGGTATGGAACGATTCACCATCGTTTGGGTAGGTAATGTTGATTGACTCATAGAGCATCGCGATTTCTGGAGAGGTCAAAGCACGATTATAAAAGCGAACTTCGTCCATGTCTCCTTGCCAATACCTAGAATTTTCAGTAACCCAACGTCCTAAACTGAGTTGCTGTGTTCCATTATAATAAGTAGCACCGGCAAAAGCTGTGGATGAAACAAAACTCCCGTCTACATAAACAGAGACTTGAGTAGAATCCTTTATACAAACCACATTGTGCCACTGATTGGGAGAGTCTGGAAACTGAGCTTGAGCCGACACAGAATTATTACTTGCCGTAAATCCAAGCAAGGCTTGGTTGAATTGTTGCATTTCCACACAAAACGAACGATTACCAAAATGAGCATTATCTATGATAGTTGCCGACTGCACTTGCGTAGAATTGCTTTTCATCCAAAAAGAAAGAGTGAAATATGGATAGCTGAACCACGAACCGAAATCGATGTGGCTGGAAATACCGTTAAAGTGATATGCTCCCCCAGCCTGTCCGAACCTATCGGTAGTGGTTGAAACATTGTAAGGTGTCCCGTTATGAGCGTTTCCACTGATATCAACTGTGCTTCCATCTAAAGGATAGTATGCGACCAAACCATTTACAGGTTGTGATGCCGTTGTTGTAACCACAATCGCAATTGTGAGAAAAGACAAAATGGCATTCCATCGCTTCATCTTGAACTCCTTAAGCAGGTTTGTATGGGCTGAACACCTACTCTTTACTCGTAAGAAACACAAAGACAATTATGTAACACTGTAGTTGCATCAAACCAACCGTGAGCACTCCACAGTGGTTGCAAGCAGGTAGATACAAAATATCAACAATGAAAAAAGCCCAACGCGTTTTGCGCTGGGCATTCACTCGAAACAGCGAACCTGACTCACTGACAGCAAATCGTCAGGAGGATTTGTTAATCTAAGACCAACGCTCATAAGGTAACAGCCATTCGGAGTTCCTTTTCGTAAACTTCAAGTTAGTCGGTTTGGGCTTTGCAAAGAACTCTTCCACGGTGTGAAATGAGAAGCTCAAGTTGCCAGCCGACTCTGTTTCAGGATAGTCATCAAGCTGATCAGACCCAAAAGGCGCATGGGAGTAAGGTCACTTTTTATGGTCAAAGCGGGGTTATGACATTCGTCACAATATAGCAAAAAAAGACCTACCAAACCAGTAGGTCTTTTTTTATGATGGTAGCGGGGGCAGGCAGTGCTGTGGAACTGAGGACGCTTCGTCGAACGGGTTCAGAAGTGACAGAAGCATCGAAGAATCATCGAATCTTGTGAGCGTGTAATAACAATGACTTGTATTCGCAAAATCCGTCGCAGAATCCCCTTTCTGTGAATGTATCACGAAGTACTGTCGTTTAAGTTTCAATCGTAGGGTCAGTGGTTCTATACGATTGATAATTTTGCCCTATCCACTATCCGGACTTTCTTTATCTGAGAAGATCGAGTCTAATCTGAGCAAAAAGAGAAAAAAGTCAGTGGTACATCAAGGGTGTAATGTATTGATGTCAACACTACTAACTGTGTCAGTGGTACATTGCTTGTAGCATCAAGAGCGAAAACATCGAGTACGATGGGTCAGTGGTACAATGCCTCTTCAAAACTTGCTTCGGTAGATCACTCTGGCACAAAGAATACCGGTAAAGAAAAACAATTGATACATGCGAGTTACATTATCCTGATTAGAAATATCAAAGAGTTATATCCTGTTTTTTATGAAATAACCACTGCCAGTTACATCGTGTTAC
>CAZPUW010000480.1:0-2651 GCA_964589795.1 uncultured bacterium | reverse complement strand
GGAAAAAGAATTGCGTCTGGAACGCAAATCGTTTTGGCTCGCGATAAAAATCGGGAAGGAACGGGTTTTCCTCATGTTGCTCAAGCACAAGCTGTCCACCGAACCGGCGATGTAATAACTTGGCGAGCGTAGTTTTACCCGCACCAATAACCCCTTCCACCGCGATATATCTTGCTTTCAACTCGGCTCCCCGGTTCCGCGTGCGTCTTCGATTCGTTCAATCGTTGCAACGTCGCGGCATTCTTCTAATAGTAATCCAACTGTGGTATGTAACGTCGGTACGATCCAATCTTCCGCAATTTCCGCTAATGGCACTAACACAAACCGTCGTTCGGAAAGTAGCGGATGCGGTATTGTCAACCGTTCGTTTGTTATAATGCGATTACCGTACAATAAAATGTCGATGTCTAACACCCGTGCTTCGTATCGCTTACCGCTTCGCACCCGCCCTGCTTTTGTTTCCAATACCTGTAGAATGTCAAGCAATTCATCCGGCGCAAAGTTAGTATTGCCGGTAACTGTTGCATTTACAAATGCACCACCTTCGGCATTACCCCACGGTTCCGTACGGTAATAATGAGATATTCTAAGGTCGGTGAGAATTTGCGTCTTGCGCAAGTGTTGTATTGCGTTGTCGATGGCGGGAATTGGCTCGGCGAGGTTACCGCCAAAGCCAAGTGCGACAGATTCTTTCATCGCGAACGGTGTATTGTTACTTCAACACCGTCAAGGATGACGGGAAGGGGAGGTTGGATTTTCCGCACGGTCATTTCTAATTCCGATACGAGCGGTATTGTATTTAAGAGCGCTTCCGCTAAATGTTCAGCGAATGCCTCTATCAAATGGTATGCGTGCGAAGAAACTTCGGTTGTTATCGTTTGTACGACTTTCCGGTAATCGATGGCTTTGGTAATATCGTCGGCAAGGCCTGCTTCACGGAAATCACCATGTAAAACGATGTCGATGCGTACTTCGCCGCCAAGTACCCGTTCTTCCGGTAGCAATCCAAGTTTGATGCGATACCGCAACCCCACCAGTCGTAAAATGTCCGTCACGAGTCACTCCGAACAATAGTTTCCAAATGTACCACTGTTGAATCGGCAAGCGACTTCAATCCATAGCCCCCTTCCAATACAGACACGATACCGCAACCGAACTTTTTACTCCATTGCAAAATCTCTTTTGTCATAAATTCAAAACCATCTTCGGTAAACAGTAACCGGCCAAGTGGATCTTCGCGATGCCCGTCAAACCCAGCCGAAATAAGAATCAGTTCGGGCTTGAATTTTTCTAATTCCGGCGTCAGGTTTTGTCGAAATATGTCCGAAAGGACTTCATTTCCTGTTCCCGGTTCCAGTGGTAGATTTAAAGTTTTACCCGGTGCCTCCGGGCCACCGGTTTCCCGTTCATTGCCGGAAAACGCCGGGTAGAGGTTACGTTGGTGCATACTCATAAACAGCACACGCGGTTCATTCCAAAAAATTTCCTGTGTACCATTCCCGTGGTGCAAATCCCAATCGAGTATCGCTACCCGTTTCACACCGGATTCTAAAGCCGCCATTGCCGTAACGGCAACATTATTGATCAGGCAGAATCCTAATGCTTGATTTGATTCGGCATGGTGTCCCGGCGGTCTCGGTGCGATAAAGGCATAATCGATTTCGTTAGAAAGCACCGAATTTACCGCATCTGCGCACGCCCCTGCCCCAAGAAGTGCTGCCTGCCACGATTTCGGCGCAACGATGATTTCCGCTGTAAGAATGGTACTATTATCATTACACTGTTGCTCGATACTTTCTAAATATTCTGCTGTATGTACTTTCCGTAACAATTTTGGATCGACAAAGACTGCATCGGAAAATTCCGCATCGTGCAAAATGGCCGAATTGTCGATAGCCGCTTCCACAATCTTCAATCGTTCTGCCGACTCCACATGCCCTTCGCCTGCGGGATGTTCGCGGAATCTCTTATCCTGATATATTCGTAATCGTTTCATATTTTTTACATTTGTTCGAATGCTCTTTTAACACACGGTTGTTTTCTTTAATACTGCACCCTTGAGATATTCCGTCTCCGGGTGTCCTAATAAAATCGGATGGTCGGTTGACTGCATCAATTCCTTTATCAATATCCACGTTTCGTCTCGTGCCGCATCGTGCAATACTTCGCGAAACCGTGCCCGGCTCAGCAAGTGGCTGCAACTAAATGTGAAAAGCGTTCCTCCCGGAGAAACGAGCTTCATTGCCCGTCGGTTAAGATTGGCATATCCCCGTTCACCTGCTGCAACTGATGTTCGGTTCTTGATTAACGAGGGCGGATCGCACACAACAATATCGAATACGTCGGTTTGTTTCTGCAACCATTCGAATATATCCGCCTTAACAAACTCGCACTTATTTTCCACACCGTTTTCTTTCGCCGCTTCTTTTGTAATATCCAATGAACTTTGCGATGCGTCCACAAACAAAACTTTTTTCGCGCCCGTCACTGCCGCCCGCAACCCAAATCCACCATTGTGGCAGAACAAATCTAACACAGTACAATCTTTCGAAATCTCATCCAACTCAAACCGGTTCATCCGTTGGTCGAGAAATGCGCCGGTTTTCTGGCCGTTTCGTAAGTCCGCACAGTTCAACACGCCATGTTCCAGC
>CAZPUW010000479.1:0-2659 GCA_964589795.1 uncultured bacterium | reverse complement strand
GCACACGGTTGCGCCGTCCGATCCTCGCAATGACAAATCAAACACAGGAAAAGAACTTTTGCTACCAACATCGTTGGGTGAATTACGGACGGCATTGCCGCAGGTGTATCAAATATCACCCGGTGGTTCGCGAAGTGAAGTCGATGCGAAATTCGAAATCGAGAACAAAAATGAATTTGGAATTACTCTTCCGAATGGTTATCAGAAGGAACATACGCTGCGGATTGATCCACTGATTTATAGTACATTTTTGGGTGGCTCTGGTGGTGAATTTGGCGATGCTATGGTTAAAGCGAGTAACAACGATGTTATCATCACAGGAGGAACTTCCAGCGCCAATTTCCCCGTCACACCGAGTGCCCACCAAAGCGTCAACAACGGAATGGACGATTGCTTCATTTCCCGTTTGAGCGCCGATGGTACACAACTGATTTACAGCACCTATTTAGGGGGATCGGGTTATGATGACGTTTATGCAATCACGAACGATGGTAGTGGAGGTGTGATTATCACCGGTATGACCGGGAGCTCCAATTTTCCCAGTTCGACCGGTTTTCATGGCGGGCAGACCGATTGTTTCGTTACACACATCGATAGTTCCGGCTCGCAGTTGTTGTACAGCATCCTTGTCGGCGGGAATGGCAAAGAGTTCGGATCGTCAATCGCAAACGATGGCAGCGGTGGCTGTTTTGTGGGCGGAGAAACTTCCAGCACTAATTTTCCGGTTACGACCGGCGCTTACGATACATCGTTTAATGGTAGTGGTAGTTATTTAATCGGCGATTGCTTTGTTATCCACTTAAACGGAAATGGAACGCAACTCCTTTATAGTACCTATCTTGGCGGGTCCAACGACGACCAATTTAACGGTCTTTTATGCGACAATACCGGGGTAGTGACCGTTGTCGGCGAAACATTCAGTACTGATTTTCCCACTACGTCGGATGCATTCGATACGTCGTTTAACGGTGGACCCACCGATTGTTTTGTCACGCGGCTGAGTAGCGACGGCTCCCACCTTGTTTACAGCACTTTTATCGGTGGTTCCGGCCATGATCGTGGTGTAGCGATTGCGGGTGATGATAGTGGTGGGGTGTTCGTAGCGGGTGAAACAACGAGTCCCAATTTTCCCGTTACCACCGGTACTTACGATACTTCGTATAACGGTGGTGATGCTTATATCGGGGACGGGTTTGTTTCCCATTTGAATGATTCAGGAAACCAGTTGCTCTTTTCTACGTTCCTTGGCGGTTCTTCTGGGGATGGTATTTATGGAATGGCGATCGACGAGCAAGGCGATATTTTACTCTTGGGTAGCGCACGCAGTCCAAATTTCCCGACAACGGTGGGTTCATTCAATCCGACATTTAGTGGTGTAGAAGATTGTTTTATCACACGGTTGAATCGAACGGGTAACCGGTTACTGTATAGTACCTATTTGGGCGGTTCGAATGACGATTGGCCGCAATCTGGCATTGTCAGCGACGGAAACCACGGCGTGTGTGTCACCGGACAAACCTTAAGTGCCAATTTCCCGACTACCTCAAACTGCGTTCGACACCTCGTATAACGGCGGCATAACCTATTATGGTGACTGTTTTGTCACACACCTCGATTTGAGCGTCGATTCGTCGTTTGTGCAAATGTCGAAGATTCTCCCACTGCAATATCGCTTACGACAAAATTACCCTAATCCATTTAATTCAACAACTACCATTTCTTACTCCATTCCCAAGTTGAGTATAGTGGAATTGACTTTATACGACCTGCTCGGTCGCGAAGTAACCACTCTTGTCAATCGAAAACAAAGTGCGGGAAGCTATCGTGTCACTTTTGACGGGAAATATCTCTCATCAGGAACCTATTTCGTTCAGATGAAAGTTGGTGAGTTTATAAAAACACAGAAGATGGTGTTGTTAAAGTAGTGATATTAGAGGAAGAGTGAGATGATGTAGTAACATGCCGCACCGACCAGCGCCGATGCCGGTATAGTGAGTATCCACGCAATGACGATATTCCCCGCCAAACCCCACCGTACCGCCGAGAGGCGTTGCGTCGAACCGACCCCCATTATTGCGCCGGTGATGGTGTGAGTCGTACTGACGGGAATACCATGAAATGCTGTGAACAAAAGTGTTATTGCACCGGCAGTTTCCGCACAAAACCCACCGACCGGTTTTAATTTCGTAATCTTTTGTCCCATCGTTTTCACGATACGCCAACCACCGAACATCGTACCGAATGCGATAGCGGTATGAGAAGAAATAATCACCCAAAACGGTACTTCGAACGCTTTCAAGAATCCCGCCGAAACTAATAATCCGGTGATAATACCCATCGTTTTTTGGGCATCGTTCGTACCGTGACCCAGAGAGTACGCCGCCGCAGAGAAGAGTTGCATTACCCGGAATGCTTTGTTGGTGTTGGATGCAGATTTGTTATGAAAAATCCATGTTGTTGCCGTCATTAGACCAAATCCCAACACCATTCCCATTAGTGGTGCGATTGCGATAAATAGGATGGTTTGTGTCCAACCGCTGTAAATCACCGCACCAAATCCCGCTTTCGCGATTGCCGCCCCCGCATACCCCCCCATCAGCGCATGCGAAGAACTACAAGGAATCCCGTAATACCATGTCAACAAATTCCAGAATATTGC
>CAZPUW010000478.1:0-2665 GCA_964589795.1 uncultured bacterium | reverse complement strand
GCAGAATAGTAGAAGAATATCAAAATGGCAGATGCAAGCATAAATCATTTAAAGCGTTTTTTTGATCGCCTAATGGATTACCATGTAAAAAACGAAACTTGCTATTTGTATTATGCGGCTCTTGAATTGCGTTTTGCGATTGATAGGTTATTGGTAGAACATAATAAGCATTTGAGGATTAATTCACGTGGCAACTTAAGAGAGGTTGCAAAAAAGATTAACCAAAATCGGGATAAATTAACACCTCTTTCCTTGGCGCATAACGCATCTTTTTTATTTAACCCGAAGTTGTTTTCTGAAATTATTGACACAGATGTTATGATTTTAGATCATGATAAAATTAGCAGTTATTTGCATCTTTCGGGAAAACCAAAAAACATGGATTTATTTAAAGAGCAGTTCATACTGAACACCATGATGTTAGAAATTGCAGGGCGAATACTAAAATATCAAATTCCTCCCGGTGATGAAGAAATGTACAGATTTAGCAAAGTATTTAAAAAATACCGAAAGAAAGAGATTTCCAAAGAAGAATTCTTAAAAGCTTGTAAAGAACACGAACTCAATCGAACACTAGAAAAGTATTAGGAAGCCGATATGAAATTCATTCTTGACGGCAAAGAAGTCACGGCAGAGAGTGGGGAGTACATTCTCTCCGTCGCACGGCGCGAAGGGAAAAAGATTCCCGCGCTATGCCAACACGACGGTGTCGAACCGGTCGGTGCCTGCCGCTTGTGCGTAGTTGAAATCGGTCGCCCGGAATGGGGCGATTGGACGAAACTCGTCACCAGTTGCCTCTACCCGGTGGAAGAAGGGCTCCACGTTTCGACGATGAGTCCGCAAGTGGTCGAGACCCGCGCAACAATACTCGATATGCAACTCGCCCGTTGCCCTAACAGCGATGTCATTCAAGGGTGGGCGCGCGAATACGGTATCGAAAAAACATCCTTCCCGATTCGCGAAAACGGCGACAACTGCATCCTCTGCGACATTTGTGTGCGGGTCTGCGAAGCGGTCGGACGAAATGCGATTGCGCGTACTTCGCGCGGCATCGAGAAGGTCATTGCGACACCACTCGAATTCGACGCCGAGCGCTCATGTATCGGTTGCCTCGCTTGCGCACACGCTTGCCCGACTGATGCCATCCCGTGGAAAGAGGCGGACGGCAAGCGGACAATTTGGGATCACACGTTCGATTTGGTCTTGTGTCCCGATACCCACGATGTGCTCGGCACACCGGAACAACTCGACCACTTTGCGAAGAAATCCGGTTTATCGCGTGATTACTTCAACAAGAGTGACCGCGCCCGGAAATTGGAAACCGCAAGGAAGTTTATCAACGTAGTATAAATGTCATTGCGAGGACGCGCCCTGCGCGGACGAAGCAATCTCATAGCTTTATCGGTTCATTGTAGTGTATGAGATTGCCACGGTGTTTTACACTTCGCAATAACGTCTGAAAATGGAAATCAAGATGTCAAAAAAACTTTGGGTTACCCCGTATCGTTGTATCGGTTGCCGCTCGTGCGAAATCGCATGTAGTTTCGTCCACAGCAAATCGCCGATGGCTCCAGCCGTAACGCGCGTTCGCGCCTACACCTTTACTGCGACAACCTCGTCGGTGAACTTGTGCCTCCAATGCGATGATGCCGCTTGCCAAAAAGTATGCCCGACGACTGCCCTGCCGCGCAACTCCGCAACCGGCGCCATCGAAGTCGATATGAACAAGTGCGTACTCTGCATGATGTGTACAGTCGCGTGTCCCTTTGGCAACATCCATTTCGATAAAGGACAAAAGGAAATCGTGAAGTGCGATGTGTGCGAAGGAGATCCGGCATGTGCGAAATTCTGCCCGACCCGCGCCCTCGAATGGAGTGAAAACCCCAGCCCCGACCTTGCCCCCGGTACTCAAATCGAAGTCCCGCCGCTACCGCTAATGGCGAGATTGGGGAATGTAGCGTAAATGGTAGGCAAATTATTGCAAGAAAAAAGGCGCGAACCCTCGCGCCTTTTTTATTTCTCTTTTCAATTAGTCCTTGAGTAAATCTTCTACCCACCACGGAAGTTTTTCCGATAGTTCCGGGCTGTAACCAATTTCCTTGTAACGGATTTTGCCATTCTTGTCGATGACCAACAATGTCGGTATGCCGGTGATGCTGTAATCCTTCGGCGTTTGCGTCGTACCGTACACCAATTCCATTGCATAGTTGTTTTTCTTCATAAACTCAAGCGATTTCTTTTGGTTCTCTTCCGGTGTTCCACGTTCCCAAACATCAACTGAGAAAACCCGTACCCCCTTCGGTTTCTTCGTAGTGAATGCCGAAACAACTGGCATCGCCATCCGGCACGGCCCGCACCAAGTTGCCCAGAAATCGAGTACGACAACATTTCCTTTCAGTGACGAGAGTTTCACGGTACCACCGGCGGCGGCGGGAAGTTCCCAATCGGGCGCGGGTTCGTTGATTTTACCAGCCAATACTTTTTGTTTACGGGTGTCGGCGGATTTATCCCATGCCGCTTGTAATTTTACTTCTTCCGGTTTCCAACGCGGGTCGGCTTTAACAACAGCCATCTCATCCGATTCCAGTTCTTCCATGCGAATACCACCGGCATCGCAAATCTTGTTGAGTAACTCGTATGCTTTATCAAGATTTTTCATCCGTGC
>CAZPUW010000477.1:0-2668 GCA_964589795.1 uncultured bacterium | reverse complement strand
AAGTAAGAGCGATTTCTCGTCTTCGAGTGCTTCTTGAATCCATTCCGGTTTAGAATCGGGAAATTTTTCTTCGACCCAATCTCGCCAATCAATCATGACGCCCTCCGTTGTATGCGTTTCGAGGGGTCTTTAATCATACCCTGAAGTTGCAAGATACCGTCAATAAGCGCTTCAGGACGGGGCGGGCAACCGGGGACATATACATCGACGGGTACAAGGGTATCGACACCTTTGACGACATGATATCCACCCTGCCAGTATGGTCCACCGCTATTCGCGCAGGAACCCATCGAAATGACCCATTTCGGTTCAGGCATTTGTTCGTAGAGACGAACCAACCGCGACGCCATTTTAAATGAGACGGTTCCGCTGACAATCATGCAATCGGATTGCCGGGGACTTGGACGCATGAATACGCCGAAGCGGTCAAGGTCAAAGCGGGAAGCGGCGGCAGCCATCATCTCGATTGCACAACAAGCAAGACCAAAAGTTTGTGGCCACATCGAAGAGGCGCGTGCCCAACGAAAAATTTTATCGATACTGGTTATCCAAATCGTGTTCTCGTACATGCCTTCGTTTGGAGGAATCACCGTTTCTCCGCAGGAGTATTGGTCAAGGTGGTTGCACGCGCGGCATGAAGCATATCATGCGCGGAACGGGGAGCGAGGGGACGAATCCATTCGAGGTCGCCACGCTTCCATACATACACCAGACCGGGAACTAACAACAAGAGGAACAACATTGCTTCGAGCCAACCGACAAAACCAATTTCGCGGGCGATGGCGGCATAAGGAAGCAGCAGCACAACTTCAACATCGAAGATGAGGAATATCAAACCGATGATGTAGAAACGACTATTGAAACGAACCCAACTCTGTCCTTTGATTTCTTCACCGCATTCGTAAGTCGAGAGTTTAAGCGGGTTTGGGTGTTTCTTAATCAACAACCAATTCAGAAATACAGAGACACCTACCACCAAAATTGCGGCGCCAATGAAAAGTAAAACCGGTATAAAGTCCATGTAAATTCTCTTAGTGAAGCGAATGATGGGGTTTACGTAGAGGACATGAATAATCTTTCAGTCGGCCTAAACTTATTGGATTTTTAGACGCATTCCAAACATCATGTGACATAGTTCACTATATCATGTACTTAAGCGTTGTATTTGTAGCGACGGGAGTTTATGAACGAATAGCGGTAAAATATAGTTCGATATTGCGGTAGGAATTTGTGGATATTTATTGAGCACAAAAATGATTTTCTTACACTCAATTGAAGTCGATTGGATCGATGTCGATTGCGATTCGGGTCTCAATATGAAGCGGTTTGGGAAGCGTCTCCAACACCTTACGCAACGGGTCGGAGAGCGAAAAGCGAAGTAGTATTGCGTAGCGGTATGTGCTTTCGCGACGGGATATAAGAGCCGGTGCAGAATCACTGGTATTTACATTTTGAGACACGAGCCATTTTTGTAAACGGAGCGCTTCATCGGATGCGATTCGTTCTTCGGGGGCTGTGACGAGAATGCGTACGAGACGAACGAACGGTGGAAAACCAAGACGTTTTCGCAACGCCAAAGTATAATTTGCGAATGATGTCCAATCGTGGTGCAAGAGAAATTCGAACAGATGATGGCCGGGGTCCCATGTTTGAACAAATACTTCACCACGCTCCCGCCTCCCCGCCCTACCGGCGGCTTGCAGTAGCAGAGACAGTGCACGCTCTTCACTGCGAAAATCGGGAAGTATCCACTCGCTATCAGCGGAAAGAATGCCAACAAGAGTTACACGCGGAAAATCCAAACTGCGCGCAACCATACGAGTGCCAAGTAGAACGTCGGCACGATAACTCACGAAATCTTGCAGGATACGCTGGTGTGAACCACGCTCGCGAACGGAGTCGGCATCCATTCGCAAAATGCGAACTGCGGGAATCGATTCGGATAACGCTTCCTCGACGCGCTCAGTACCAAAACCACGAGGCACAATTCGCGCAGAACCACAATTAGGACACCGCTCAGGAAATTGCTCAAAGTAACCACAGAGGTGGCAGAGCATACCATTGCGCTCGCGATGGACAGTAAGCGTAACGGAACAATTCGGACAACCCATCACCCAATTACATTTACCGCAACGGAGATGAGTGCCGTAACCACGGCGATTGCGAAGGAGAATGACTTGCTCTTTGCGGTCGAGACGATCTTGTATGGCTTCGATTAGTTCGGGTGAAAAAACTTCCTGACGACCCGGGTCTTTCATCGGGACGTTGTTCATATCCACGATGCGAATATCCGGCAAAGGAATATTATCGACGCGATTGGGAAGTTCAATCAATTCATGTTTGCCGTTCAAAGCGCCATAAAATATTTCGATAGAAGGGGATGCACTACCGAGGATGGCGAGACAATTCGCAAGTTTGGCGCGGACGAGAGCGGAATCGCGGGCATGGTATCGGGGCTCAGAATCGTTTTGCTTTAACGAAGATTCATGTTCCTCATCGACGACGACGAGACCAAGATTCGCAACGGGAGCGAATAAAGCGGAACGAGCACCTATCACAACGAAAGTGCCACCGGTGCGAAGTTCGGCGTAGGTACCACGACGGGCGGTGTCGGTCATGGCGCTGTGCAATACACGGACGAGCGAACCGAAGAGCGCGCGAAAGGTGC
>CAZPUW010000476.1:0-2673 GCA_964589795.1 uncultured bacterium | reverse complement strand
CGTGCTCGTTTCGATAAGGATCCGGTATGATTATGGAAACATTTTTTCCGATAGCTTCGCTACTTTCGTAACCGAAGATTTTTGAAGCAGCGGGATTAAACTCGAAGATTGTCCCGTTTTCGTCGATTGTAATGATACCATCCATAACCGTATCGAGTATGGAACGCAAAAATGAATTATTTGGATGTTCAGACAAATTTTCCCCACAAGTGACTTTTACTGTAGTAAGATACACCAATTCCATTAGAGTTACGATTGGATTTAGGTCAATAAATGAAATAATTGACCATCTCACTTGATATTAACTGTTAAAGTAGGGTGAAAAAAGAATGAAGTATTGAGTTAATACTCTACTCAAGAAAACCGTCGGTTCTATGGTTAGCGATTATGTATGTTACCGCTTGGGTTCGGCAACGACATAATTGACCGATATACTATCTTTTATCGACTTAAACAGGAGGGTGTTACCCGACAAAGTTGCATTCAGTCGGACCAAGTCGACTGGTTCGATTGTTGCATTGTCCGGCAGTTTCACCGGCAAATCCTCGATTGGGTGTTGTGCGTTAATTTGCAATACATATCGACTGGTTTTGTTGTCGAGTACCTCTACCGACAAATCGTTTCTCGTCGCCCACCAACCGCCAAAATCGGAAATCGAACCAAACCACGCTTTCGATTTAAACGCTTCGACAAAACCCTTTTCGAACGCAAGTTTATGATCGAGTATGTCGGGATGAATTAAGATAACCACACTGCCGCCATACCGTGCAATTTTATTTGCAACGGTAATAGCATCCTGTAAACGGTCTCCCATTTTGGGCAATGCTTCATCTTCGAACGTAATTGGAAATTCGAAGATCGGCGTAACGGCGCTACTCAACCGGCTGTATGCCAACTGATACGGCAGGTGCGTTAAGCACGAATTTGCTGTAATGCTCGAGCTATATCGATAACCGCATGCAGTCAAAGCTTCCGGTAATTGCATTGGATTGGAAAGATGTCCGGGGCGGAAAGATACAACTTGATTGGCGAGAAAGTGTTCCAACAAAAATTTACTTACCCGAAGTTCACCGAAAATAGAACCATTGTATGTCTTGTACTGTTCCTTGACAAACGGGATATAAGAAGGATATTGCTCAGCTCCGGTCCCAATGGGAAAATCCTGCATGCTTCTCGAATGCGATACCGTGTGAGAGGCAATTTCAGTACCCATCGAATCGAGTCGTCGAAGGCCGTCGATGTTTGGTGGATCGAAAAATTCGATGTCGTTCCAATCCCGGATATATTTCGTCTGCATAAAATAAGTTGCACGTATACCTTGTGATTTTTCGTACTTAGCATAATCCATAGAGTTGAAAACAGATTTAGAGTAATCGATATCGTGTGTAAATATGACCGATAACAATTTATTTCCGGGAACTGTCCCAATGGTGACGGCGGTATGATTTCCGGTTTGATAAATTTGCCGAATTAGCATAAGCAGGACATCCGCAACGGGCTCGTATTGATTGACATAATTTCGCCCTAACTCTTCCAATCTTCCATCGTATGCCCAAAGTAGATAGTATCCGAGATCGAAACCAAACGCGAATGTACTGCCATAGGACAAATGTGATTGGATAATTGCCGCGGAAGCGTTTTCGTAAGTAGCGATGGGAGCTTCCGTAGGAGAAGAATAACTAACAGCTGCAAGTGATTCGCGTTGCCGTTTTGGATTACCTAATAAAGCGACATGCTCCCGGTCGTCTTGTAAATCTTTCGTCCAGTTTACACTATTGGAATAATGAAGTTCATTCAGACGTGATGCATCGGCGGTTTCGCTAAAACCGAACAAATCGGATAATGCACCGCTTTGCACATTGATACCGATTAGTGTTCCGCCATAAGCGACGAACTCACGTAATTCGTATGCTTCGTTTGCGTTAATAGTTTGACTTGTGGGTGCGGGATATAACATCACGACATGGTGACGGAATGCGGTTTTGTAATCGGTTGTAATCGAGAATGGTACACCGATGGTATGGAGACCGAAAACGAGACCGAGCCACGAGCTTGCAGTATCTGTCAGTAAGATTTCGAGCCGCGATTCACTTCCCTGACTATATGTTCGCCAAGAAGCAGGGATAAGCGGCGGTAAGGTGGAAACGCTATCGGGCCCGACTAAACCGGGAAAGCGATAAATATTCGATGATGGGACTGCATGTTTTAGGTTGCCAGAGGATTGAGTTGGTTTAACTGCATATAGCACATTAAGAAAACCAAACAAGAACAGTAATGTGAAAATGATGCGACTCATCCTACGACCAACGTTCGTGTACTGGATTGGTGTTGGTTTGAGCGACCGGTATCGCATTTATTAATCCGTTCAGTCATAATTTTTGTAAACCATTTCGTGGGTAAAACTGCCAATTAAATGATAAGTGCTATAATCAACAATACGAATGAAATCTTACAAATCGCAATGGATGAATAAGTCGAAGGGACATTCAAAGGATTTCACTTTTGATAATGTTTTGTTCCGCTTGATACAGCAGTGCTGAACTACACCATAAAGTCCGGTACGAATATACCGGATTTGCAACACCACTTTTATCGTTATAAATTGATACACCCGCAACCTTGCAACAACTTGTTGCAACCGACCGTAGTCGATACCTCATTTAATCGAGATTT
>CAZPUW010000475.1:0-2676 GCA_964589795.1 uncultured bacterium | reverse complement strand
TACCAGAAAACTTATGCATCACACCAACTTCCGTCTCTTCCCAATCGCTCATCGTTTTAGCGGTATAGGTCTGTCGTAAGTAATGGGTGGAAATTTCCCAATTTCGTACGACGGGAACAGCATTCAGCGATTTCTCCAACTCAGTAATATCTTCGGCATTTCCATGCTTTTGCCGAGCAAGCGCAAGGGATTTTCTTGCACTCATATAATCTTGCAACTCGCGTTTAACTTTAGCTTGATTAAGAAATGGTTCGGGTGAATTTGGTTCGAACTGACACCAGTCTTGCGCAATCGAATCCGCGATAAGTAGTTTCCCCGACCATAAGTATGCGTCGATAAGAGTTGAGCGGGCTTCATCATAGGTGGGTACAGCGATAAGAACTTGGTTTAAGTCTGCTACCGCTTCATCGTATTTTTTGTCCCAAGCATATACTCTGCCACGGAATATCCGCACATCAACATCTTTTGGATAGACGATCAGCATTTTTGTGAGCAACTCGATTGCATCAGACCGTTGACCTGCATAAGCGTACGCTTTTGCCAAATCAAGCCGGGCGGAGTAGTTTCCCGGTTCTTCGGTAAGGCATCGCTGAAGAACCGGAATGGCTTCATTATAGTTACCCACTTTCAACAATGAGTCTCCCCGCGAAAACAAGGAAGCCGACAATACCACTGCAGCAAGTATGGTCATTTTGAAACCTGTTGGGTAAAACCCTGACGTTCCATTACACCCCAACTTTTTACTCCGCGCATTGCGAAGATAATTCCCTTTAGCCGATAATAAGTCAACATTTGCCGGTAACCGAAACTCTCGATCACTGCCAACCAGAATAGGTGCAGCACATCCCGAGTAGTTGGGTACCGATGAAACGAAAGTTCTTCCAATCCAACCGCTGCAATGGAAAGCGCTACTCCGAGCAAGATTGCAATCATAAGGAACGCAACGGCATAGCTTATCGTAACGCTACCGAATATTAGTGCTACAATAAACAAAATATAACCACTAAACTCAACGATTGGGCCAAGCATTTCCAAAAAGAAAAAAAATGGATATGCGAGTAACCCAATCCGACCATACCTCGGGTTCATCAGCATTTTCCGGTGCCGGGTAAGTACCTGCACTAATCCCCGTTGCCAACGCTCACGTTGTCGACCCAAAATTTTCCGTTGTTCGGGGCATTCGGTCCAAGCGACGGGGTCCGGGACAAAACTAATCCGGTACGGTATTTTATTTTCCAGACAATGACGGTGAAGCCGCACAACTAATTCCATGTCTTCACCAACCGTACCGATAGAGTAACCACCAACTTCGGCGACAATCGAGCGACGAAAAATGCCGAACGCACCGGAAATAATTAAAGTTGCTTGTAGGGCATCCCATCCCATTCTTCCGGCAAGAAACGCCCGTAAGTATTCCAACACCTGCAACCTTGGTAACAATTTTTCGGGGAGCCCGATTTTTGTAACCATTCCACCGTTCACTTCGCATCCGTTGACGATACGAATGATCCCGCCGGCAGCAATTGTTCTTTCATCTTCCAAGAATGGCCGAATAATTCGCGACAACGCATCAGGTTCTAATAAGCTATCAGCATCCATTGCACAAAAATAAGGCGTGGAACAGTAGTTCAAACCACAGTTGAGAGCATCGGCTTTTCCGCCATTGACCTTATCGATTACCCAAAGATTGGGATGTATCGCACTCCAGTAAATTTGTTTCACGGTCTTAGTTGGGACGTTTTCGATTGGATAACGGTGGGCGGCCTTTAATTCAAATGCATCTATTAAGGTTTGCATGGTTGCATCCTTCGAACCATCGTTTATCACAATGATTTCATAGTCGGCATATTGCAAAGTTAGGAGTGACCGGATGGAATGAACACAAGTCGCTTCTTCGTTATAGGCAGGTGCAAATAACGTTATCGGCGGAGAGCCGGTTATCGCGACGACTTCGTTGGCATCGAACAATTTCATCCTTTTCGCATATTTTTTTAAAAACCGGAAGGCGATTAAGCTCGTTATCAGATAGAAACTATTGATCGAAAGAAAGTAAAGTAGAATGAGCAGATTAATGTCCTGCAAGATAATCCAGACAAGATGCCTCATACCGACACCTCGTTCAGGATTTGATGAATTAAAGTACCCCGTGAATGATATGAGTACCCCAATTCAGATAAGACTTCCCTTGCGCCACATCTAACCAAACCGTGAGCGGACTGCAATGCCACCCAGACACTTGGGTCGTTCAAGGCATCGACTAAATAGGGGACGATTTCATCGCGACGACCCAACGCCGCCAGCGCATAGACGGCGGCAATTCTAATCGAATTGTGTTGGGATTTGATATACGGCAATACTTCTTTTATTTGTTGCGTTCCACCGATTTTAGCCAGCAAACGGATTCCCGCCGCGGTTAGTTCGGGATTTGAAGTTGAATGAATGACGTGGATCGCAGACTCGACGGCTTGATAATCGTTAAGTAAGAGCAGGGACTCCGCGGAGATAATTCGTATCCGGTCACTGTTATTAGGATCGTTAAGCGCGTTACGCATCAAAGGGCACGCTTCAACGCCAGCTCTCGATAATAACGAAGAAAGGTATTTTATGCTCCAGAACTCATAACGATTCATGGCATCGAGAACGCGGGGAAAATATTCGATGCTTTTATTTTGGACA
>CAZPUW010000474.1:0-2679 GCA_964589795.1 uncultured bacterium | reverse complement strand
CGGCGAACCGCGATGGACAATACAAAAGGTAATGCAGACATCGTTAAATACATTACTATAGATTTACTACAACTTATAGACAATGTCGTGGCTGATAGTGAAGCACACAACTCGTTAAGTGAGCGGCTAGCTTCACACGGCGTATTACCTATGTTTGGTTTCCCAACTCGAACGCGGTTTCTGCATCATAAAATGCCACATCGCTGGCCCCCGGAATATGGGATAATTGACCGTGAGCTTGATATTGCGATCAGTCAATTTGCACCAGGTGCACAATCAATTAAAGACGACAAACTTCACACTGCCGTGGGTGTCATTAAATTCGTTCCTGAAGCTGGCAAGCCAGTTATGGCGCCTAATCCACTCAGAGAATCGGAAATTGTTGGAGTATGCCGCAGATGTCAGGGTCTGGTTCCACAACCCCCTCAATCTATCACCTGTCCATATTGCTCTGCTTCTCAAGGACCGGATGGTTATAGGCTTGTAGAACTGTCCGAACCACCGGGTTTTAGCACTTGGTGGGGCATTTCCGAAAGAGCAGAATTTCGCGGAGGGTTTGAGTTTACACCTAGGGCATTGCGAGCACGTATGGGTATTGGGTTGAATTCTTACATTCCCCATAGAAATTTTTGTATTGATGCAGGATCAGCCAGAATATATCGAATTAATGACAACGACGGAGAAGATTTCACTTTTCGGAAACTTGAAAACCAGAACTTTTGGTTGGTAGAACAAGCTTTTGATACGGCTTTAAGTGATCTTTCTCACGCAGAGCAGAGACGAATTCAGAGACCTCAATTAGACGATACTCCATCTTTAAAACGCGCACTTGCCTCAATTTCTAATACCGATGTGATGGCTACTGGTATTAATATTGTTCCAGTAGGACTTTGCCTGAATCCGTCTAAAATCGAAGCGAAGGCAGCATGGTATTCATTTGGATTTCTTATCAGACGAGCAGCTGCGGTTAGCTTAGATGTAAACGAGTCTGAACTTGACATTGGAATCCAACCGATTACGGACTTTTCTACACCATTTGCACCTCCAACTGCACGAATCTTTCTTTCAGACAGTTTGGAAAATGGAGCTGGTTATAGCACTTTTTTAGGAGACCCTAATCGTTTTGAGGAACTTCTTAACTTTATCTTAGGGCAAGCAAGCCCAACGTGGACTCGGCAATGCCCTTCTGATTCGTTTTACCGACCGCTTATTACTCTACAGCATACTCACGACTGTGCCAGCTCATGTCATCGTTGCCTTCGGGAGTTTGGCAACATGGCGTACCATCCTATACTCGATTGGCGGCTTGGACTTGATATGGCACGGCTTGCCCTCGATCCACATGCACAAATAGACCTTAATACCGACTATTGGTCAGGACTTGTTTCTAACTTTGTGAGTCCTTATTTCAGAGACCTCAACATGGAACCAAGAACCTTCGACACTCTTCAAGGTGGAGTTGATGCGTTCACTAATGAAGCGACCATCCTTATTCACCCACTTTGGGATAGGAATGCCTCTAACTATCGAGCTGAAGTGGCGGCCGCAGTCTCAGACGCACAAGGGCAGGGATTCAGTGTGATGCTTCGTTCGGTGTTTCACGCTGTGCGGTTTCCGTATGAATGAGGAGTTGACATTAGGATGCATGTTCCAAAACTTCCGGTAATAACAAAGCTCGAGTTTATTTCGCCGAGCATTTACGAGGCAAGCTTAGATTGTTTAGCCAAGGCTGCATGGTATGCCTTCGGCACGCGAGGTGTTTTACCTGAAAACCCTGCTGCGATTCTCGGAATTTCCTTCCATACTGTGATTGCAGCAGCAAATTTTGGTGAACTCGCGGTTACAAGTAACACCGACCGCGCGCTCGCTAGGCAACTCTTCGATAATTCTGTGCGATCCTTGTACAGTCATGTTCATCCGCTTGTTAGGATGAAATTCCCCACACCGGAACACCTGCCTTTCTATAACCTTTTTCGCGAACGGAGTGCGTTTCTTGCAACGAGCATTGTATCCTCACGGTTGCCAAAAGCTGGTTACCCCGTTGGAATGTCAAAGGGAACTACACTGTCCGTATTGACTGAGTCTGGTTTACGAAGTAAGGATGGGCTGATCGTCGGTCGTGCCGACTATATTGATAGTAAGTCCGCAACTGTCGTTGATTACAAATCTGGATATATGGTCGAAAACGTTGCTAATTTCGTGTCAGACTCTGAGGCTCGTCAGCTTCGCCTGTACGCCTATCTCGCCATCGAGAACGGAATCAATGTATCCAAGGGGACTATAGTTCGTGGTAGTGGTCAACGCTGTGAACTTCCAATCACTCCAGAGGAAACCCTAACAGAAGCAAATAACGCTAGAATACAACTTCAGATGCTCAATATTGCCGTTAGCAATGGAGCTATGTTCAATGACCTCACCTCACCTTCGTCCCAGAAATGTCGTTCATGTCCTTGTATCCCTTTCTGTGACTCGTTCTGGGATTTATCAAAACCCGAATGGGTTTCTGATTGCGGGTCACATGTCGAAGGTAATGTTGTAGATATTGAGAGTCGGCAGATTCAGGGTATCTCGCTCACTACTTTAATACTTTCGATACGCTCAGGCACAATAGCCGCTCAACGCACTTCTGTCGAACAGATTCCAACTAATTGGATGACGCTGGATACGGAGGTTCTACCC
>CAZPUW010000473.1:0-2691 GCA_964589795.1 uncultured bacterium | reverse complement strand
TGGTGTGCTGAACTTTTTCACCACGTTCGATGAATCGTTGATGGAACGTCTCCAAAACATCGCGCCTGATGCACACTTCGTGAAGTGCTTTTCCTGCGTCGGTTCTTATGCAATGGTCAATCCGAAGTTCGCCGGTGGCAAACCAACCATGTTCATCTGCGGTAATGAGGATTCGGCGAAAGCCGAAGTGAAACCGATTCTCGAAAAATTCGGGTGGGAGTTTGAGGATATGGGTGGTGTCGAAGCGGCACGTGCCATCGAACCACTTTGTATTCTGTGGTGCATTCGCGGGTTCCGTGAGAACCAATGGGTACATGCTTTCAAGCTTTTGAAATAGCCATCGGGCACAATTGGAAGCGCATGGCAAATAAAAGACCATGTAACGCGAGAACACGCGCCAATCGCGTCACATATTAGATTGATAAGCTATGTATTTGTTGATATGATTTGATTTTCGATGTATGGTATAGATGCACATCCGCTGGAACTGGTTTCACTCCTGCGGTAAATACGGTCTGACGATTGACCGACGTGTGTGTCCCTCGACAAAATGGATGTATGGATAGAACCCTGTCCGTCGAGGCGCATGAGAGACCACGTCCCCCCGCAGTGCGCTGCGGGGGTTCGCTTTTTTAGCTTGGTGAGGTTGGGGGATAAAATTGGTTATGAATTTTGTCTTCGAGCCAGACGTCTACCGGGTAACCGACTTTTTCGAGAATCAAACAAGCGCGGTCGTATCGCGCTAAAAACTGTTTCTGCGACTCCCATGTTACGTGAGAAGACCTCACACGAATTGAATCAGCGATTTGATGCGCCGTAACAAAATCCTCGCGCAACAAGGACATCAATAATTCGTTAAGCGACTCGTTAAGCATAATAGGATAACCTACGGGAAGGGGCTGACGATAACGTGCAAACACTAAAGTACGGTCATTTAAATTTTTCGTTAGAAGCAAGACCATCGAATCTTGATGTACCATCGCTGAATCCATCAACCGATACTCCATTTCAAAGATTCTTTCCGTCGAATGTCGATAGTAACGGTTATAGAAACGACTATAAAAATAAAACGCCTGCTCGTAATCTCTCTCTTGTTCGTACACAACGGCAAGATTGTCCATAATGTCGTAGGTCTCTTTGTCTTGTTGGCGTTCGCTCACTCGATACAGAGCCAATCGTAACCATTGTTCCGCTTCCTTATACTCACCAGTATACATCAACGCCAGCCCGTAATTATTCGCAAACATTGGATATGTATTGCCCAGACGCTCCGCTTCTTTATAACAGGTTCGCGCATCTTCATACTGTTGTAAGCGCAAATAGGCATTGCCTTTCGTAAAGGCATAGAAAGCAGGGTCGGCAGTTGGAGCACCGAAGGGATGCCACACCAATACTAATCCAACGATTGCGGGTAATAAGATTTGGAGGTTGGTGAATTCATGATGGTAGATTTTGTACAGTAAAGTCGATGCACTGGCTATCAGTAAACCAGTAACGGGCAAGCGATAGCGGGCAGTGATGAAAAAGGGGACATACGATAGGAGAAGTAAAGCACCATAGATCGCCGCAGTTTGTACCGATTTATTTTTCCGTAGTAATAAAAATCCGGCAATACCGATTGGTGCAATTAGTCCGAATAACCATTCCGAACCAAGCCATTTTGTTACCGGACGATCCGCCCAAAATCGTTGCAGGTCGCGGTTGTTGCCGATTTCATAATGGTGAAATAGATAGCTAAGTTTTCGAATAGTCAATACTATTGCTTTTCGAGGTTGGTCAAGCCAAAACTGAAGCCCCATTTGCCAATATCTTTTATCAGCGACGGCATCGGATATCGCGTGTTTCTGTCTACCCCCAAAGGCAAAATAATCATACTCGGGTTCACTTTTTAATCTTGTAAAGCTTTTTGCATCTTCCCACTGCCAATCTGCACCAAGTTCAGGATGGACGGCATACGCCCCATCCGCTTTCTCGTTGTTTCCTAAATAAAAATTGATACCACCTTGGGATGCAATCAGTACCGGTTGATGCGAGCGCCGCCAATTTGCGTAAGTGACACGAACAATTGGAATGAGCCAAAGTACCAATGCTAACCAGATAAGTATTTTTCGTGGGGATTTTATTAATGCTCGTACAGTTATGTAGAGAATGAGAGGGACGAAGATAAGAAAATTGGCTTGGGTGATTGCAAGAAGGCCGACGGTCAAGGAAGCCAAAGGCAAAGCATATTTATTTTCTTCCACTTGAGCGGACAGCATGAATTCGACAAACAGCAGGAAGAGGGGAACCGTCAATACTGGTAGTTGAAATTCGAGTTGATAGGAGAGTAGCGGGCCATAGCACGCCGTAATCCAAGCTGAGATTTTCGCCGGAGTAGTTCCACCAATTCTATCGGTAATGCGCGCAACGATGACAATGGTGAGTAGAGAGAAGATGGCTTGGACAACTGCCGCAACAACATTATTGCACCCCAACCTGAAGAGCACACCGAGAAAAATCGGATAGAGCGGTGCGCGAAAAAATGGTTGGTTGAATTCGGGAAACATTTGTCTGAGAGCGATATTCTTCGCCCACTCCAAATGGTATAGCCCATCGACGGATGGTGAGAGGAATAGCGGTGAGGAGGTGTATTCCCACAAATAAAGGAGGCGTAAAACGAGTCCAACCGCTAACGGAAGCCATATTAGTTTG
>CAZPUW010000472.1:0-2700 GCA_964589795.1 uncultured bacterium | reverse complement strand
CATCAGGATCGGTCGTAAGTAGCGATTCGCACATGGTGGTACAATCCAACCAACTTTGGGTGCGATTGTGTGATCCGCCGGGAAGCCAAACGATACGCGATGCTTCGGGAATTTGGTATATCCGGCGAAATTCCTTCGCCCGGTCTTCTGAGACAAATATCCGCTCCGGTTGTACCGGCAACCACAAGTCATCGGTACCACCCGAACCGACCAACGCCGGATTCGAATACAGCACTGGAAGCGAACGATTGAAAAACCAACTCTGCTCCGGTTGCGCCTCGGCAAGAAGAACACGGCGGACCTTTTGTTTCGATAACCACGGTAGTGCGGCTCGCAATCCATTCCGCGCCCGCGGAGAATCGACTAATGCGGCGGCAACCGGAAGTTCGCGAAGAATCGTTTTCACTTCACCCCGTCCGCTTTCCACGACCCGGAATGCCTCGCGTGAAGCAACGGAGGTAAGCGGATCGGATGCCGGCAATAAAAACAGGGGGTTGTATCCCGCCGCTTCCACCAATTGAGCTAAGCCAATCCAAAATTGGTCGGCAACCCGTGTTCGTGGTGTAGTTAGGCACAAGGGGATACGTGGTGATTTCTGTTGTGTCATAATAGCATATCAATTGCAGTTTTTGCGACAAGCTCCGGTTGTAAGTCGAGCATACAGCGAAAATGTTTTTGCGGACATTTCGGGCCACCGTGAATTGCACAAGGCCGGCACGAGATGTCGATTCCCAGTACACGGTCATATTGACCCTGCGGGCCGAATCCGAATTCTGGAATCGTCGCACCGAAGATGGCAAGAGTCGGTGTTCCGACGGCTTGCGCAAGATGCAGTGGAGCCGAATCGTTGGTTATCAACAATTGGCATCGCGAAATCACTGCCGCCGACTCGCGCGGACTCAATTTTCCCGCAAGTGAAATTCCACCCGATGATGTTGCGACGAATTCGCACAGCCCAATGTCGGCATTTCCGCCGATTGTTACAATTGAAAAACCCGATTCCGATAAAGTTTTTGCGGCTTCGGAAAACCGTTCTACCGGATACCGTTTCGTGTTCCACACCGCGCCGGGTGCAATCGCAACGGTTCTTTCGTGGGTGCCGACAGAATTTTCCGCGACCGCGCGGTCGTGTTCAGTCAATTGGAGTCGAGGGAGTGTTGGTGTGCCTTGTTTACCGTTTAGCGGTTGTAACAAATCGAGTAGGCGGGCGGTTTCGTGAGTGTTTCCCCGGTAGGGTACGCGCGTAGTTAAGCCGGGAACGGGAGCGGCGGTGTGGTATCCGATACGTTTATTTGCACCGGAAAAACCAGCCAAAAGCACACTGCGGGCGGAGCGGTGGGGACACAAAACAATTTCGGGGTGGAAGTTTTGTATCCGGTTTTTAATTCGCCACCAACCGCCAAATGCGGAATCATTACCCCGTTTGTCGTATATCACGACATCGGCAATACCGGGTGCTGTCTCGATAACATTTGCCGCTTCGGGACGTGCGATAAATTGAATTTCACTGTCGTGCCATTGCTCGACAATAGCATTCAGAAGTGGCAATGTCAGGACAACATCGCCGAGAAATGCGGTTTGGATTACCGTCCAGCGCATTGCCGCACATATTGTTGGTGCCAACCGTCGGCACCGTCGAAGTACGGTTCGACCACTTCAAGTACGCGTTCGGGAGAAATGAGTTTCATGCACTCTCCTTTCGGACAGGATTTCTCTTTACAGAACGGACAATCCTCATCGGGAAAATCTGGTAGCAGTGAATGTTCGGGATGATCCAGTACCCCCCATCGTTCCGGGCCGCAATCGACCAGAGGTGGGTATATCCCTACCGCAACGCTACCCAGCGCATTTGCCAAATGTAGCGGGCCGGTTGAGTTGGCAATGGTTACCCGGGAAATCGAAAGCAAGGCGGCCAATTCAATCAGTGATGTTTCATCGGCAAGCGATAAGATTTTTTTCGGGTTTACGCGAACGATTTGCGATGCCAGTTTGCGTTCCTTGCCGTTCCCGGTGACTACAACAAAAGTATCCGCCCGTTTCGAAAGGACTTCCGCGACTGATTCAAATTGATCGATTGGCCAATCGTGGCTCGAACCACCGGAACCGGGATGGATAACCGCAATCCGAAGATTGTGTGCCGCCTCCGCCGTTTCTAATTTTTCCGCGATACTACCAAGTGCTTCAAGTGGAAGCGTGAACGTGGGTCGTACCGACCGGTCGGCGTGAAAGATTTGGTCCAGCAAATCGAAATTGAGTTGTGTTTCGTGGCGACCGCTTTCATGGCGGCGAAGCGATACCCGTTCATTAAAAAATAAACTGTATCCGCGGCGGCTCGTTCCAATTCGCCGTGAAATACCGGTAAAGAACAACCGTCGCGCAAGTTTCGCATTCGGCCACAATACAACCGCAGCGCTCCATTCCCGCAATTTTTCTTTGAGCAATTTTGCAGTAGGTGCCGCTTCCCAAACTTCATCGACTTCACGGCATGCACTGACCAATTCGCCGATACCCTCGTTGACAAGGAATCCAACACGAACTTCCGGGTTGATTTTCTTTACAGCGGCGGCAAGCGGCAAGGACAAGACAACATCGCCTAAGCGATCCTGACGGCAAAAGAGTATTGATTCAAGAATTGGTTTCATAAAATAGTTTTACTGCGAGTGAAAATGTACTACGGTCAACTTCGGATTTTCGTTGCTT
>CAZPUW010000471.1:0-2702 GCA_964589795.1 uncultured bacterium | reverse complement strand
CTGGCTGTCGTTCGGAGTGGAAGCGAAGAGTGTTTCCCAGTTCGCGGAAGGATAACTGCGATTTAATTCGATACGAACATTGGGAATCGAATCGGGTGCAATCCATCGGATAGTTTTTGTTTGTGTATGCCACCACACTTCACCGGCGCGTGGTGCGAGTTCGGTAATAATCGAAGGGCCGATTGCATTTACTGCGGCTTGGGCATTGACCAAACCGGCGCCAAGCATTCCAATGTAAGACGGGTTCTGTGCGTCGATATTGGTAGCGGTCGCGCACAACAATGTGTCAAGTTGGTCGTTGGTAAGGTTGTAATTGCGCGAAAGCACCAATGCCGCAACGGCGGCAACATTCGGCGTGGACATCGAAGTACCGTCCCAAGCTACGTATGGATCGGGATTATAATCGTTGACAACCATCGTGGACCAAATGCCGGTACCCGGTGCGCTAATTTTTACCCATCCACCATAACTGGAAAAATCAGCTTTCGCGTTGCCGGTGGTTGTAGCGGAGACGCCCATCACATGGGCAAATGCGGCGGGATAGCGAACAGAAGTATCGCCGTTATTTCCCGCAGATGCGAAGCACGCGACATTATGCGCGTAAGCGTACGCACACATCGTTTGAAACGGGACATCGATGCCGGTGGCGCCGAACGACATACTGACAACGCGCGCACCCATATCGACGGCGTATTGCAATGCAAGCGTGACATCGTCGAAGAAAAGCGTCGCGGTGATTTGATTTTGGTAGATAAAAGCGAAACCGGCTTTAACGCCGAGTGTCTTGGTATTGAAACTTGCCGCGGGAACGCCGATGTCGTTGTCGGTACGTGCGGAGAGGGTCCCGAACGTGTGGGTCCCGTGTCCGAACACATCCATCGGGCGGTTGCTACGGGAGTATTGTTCGCCGTTGGCGGCAGTCGCACCACCGATTTCAGTATAGCTGTGGTTGACGAAATTATAACCGATAACGTCATCGGCATAACCGTTACCATCTTCGTCGATGGTGTTCGTATTCGTGGAATCGGGCATACCACTGCCATCGATATCTTCGGCGGAATTAACTAAGAATGCGCCTTGTAAGTCGGGATGGTTATAATCGACGCCGGTGTCGATGGAAACCGCAAGTACCGTAGGTCGTCCGCGTTGGACATCCCACGCCTGTTTGCAGTGCATCGAATCGAGGCCCCACATGTTGCGGCCGGCAGAATCAGATGCCAACCAATCGCTCGGTGTGTAGTCAAGCGTACAACCGCGCACTGGAGCGGATTTTTCGATACCGGGAATAAAAATCATCCGGTTCGCAAGGTCGAAAAGTTTATTGGTATCCCAAATCCATTTTTTCGGATCATCAAACCGGAAGAGATAGAAGCGGTCGAGACCAAGGTTGAGGAATGCCAGGTCGGCAAGCGCTTTACGGGAGTGGTTTGTCATCGGTTTCAGCGCTTTAACGCCATATTGCACCATCAACTCGTCAAGTGCGACGATACCCGTTGGATAGGGAATCGATGCGTCTTTTTGTTGGGTAAGCGAATGGTATATCGCCGGCGAAATACTTATCCAAACTTCGTTTGGGGCGAAGAAATCGCGTGCCGAAGCGAGCGAAATCGCCAACAACAGCGACACTCCGACGGCTGCCATAGAAAAAATATGTGTCGAAACTAACCAACTTCGAACTAACCGGAACATAGGTATCTCCTTTCGGAATAGCTCCAAACCCTCGCAATGCAAATCATCCGAGTCTAAGGTGGTGGGGATAAAATACAATATGGGGAAGTTGAGGGGTAACAGGCAACAGGGAGCATGAAATCGCGGGGTCGGGTTCTCGGTCGGAAAAAGAGGACTTAGAACCGGGATGCGGTTAAATAATTATCAATTTAACAGTAATTTGCATTGATGTAGTCGATTTCATTGAATATATTAAAATAGATGGCTTTTCGATAGGCGATACAATCCATGCTACCATACTTCAAAACAAGCGACGCCATGTTCCACTCCAAATTCCTATCTTTAACAACGCTATACCTCTTTTTTCTGGTATCCGTTTCTTTATCTTTTTCTTCTTCTTCTTTTCCCCAACCCCCAACCCCTATCATCTGTCCATCCACCATCCACTATCCACCATTCACCGTTCTCCTTCACGGAGAACCGCGGCCAATGGGACTCCCGCGTCCTCTATAAATGCAACGCCCGCAACGGAATGACATGGTTCCTCGAACGTGATGGTGTGACATTGCTGACTTGTGTCGAGGATAAAACGCCGCCGGCGCTGCCGGTTCCGGGGAGCGCAGACCTCCCGCTCTGCATGCAAAAGCATCCCCCACGATACCCGATGAAATCTCACGCCTTGAAATTCAAATTTCTCGCAACGAGCAATGTAGGGGCGCAATTGATTGCGCCCGCAGGTCGCATCATTGCGACCCCTACACTGGCTACCCCACAATCCATCGAGCCGCAGGGCGAACTCGCTTGGCATAACAACTATTTCTTGGGTAACGATTCAACCAAATGGGCACCGAACTGCCGGAACTACACAAATATTGTGTATCGCGATGTGTGGGATGGAATCGATATCGAGTGGTATGAAGAGAATGGAAAACTCGAGTTTGATTTTGTTGTGCAACCCGGAGCCGATCCTAATCAAATTCGAATGTCCTGTGATGGTCTCGAAGGCGATTTATCTGTTTCTCCATCCACCATCC
>CAZPUW010000470.1:0-2713 GCA_964589795.1 uncultured bacterium | reverse complement strand
CGGCACCTCAGCGCGTGGCACAGCGCGATTGCCAGCGCATCGGTGGCGTCGGTTGGGAATGCTTTGGTGTCGGTGGGAATATTTAGTATGCGAGCAATCATAAACGCGACTTGCTCTTTGATGGCGTTACCGTTACCGACGGCGGCACGCTTTACTTCGCGCGGGGAGTATGATGTCACGGCCAACCCATGTTGTGCCAGCGTCAATAACAACGCACCGCGCGCTTGCCCAAGGATTAGTGCACTCTTGGCATTCTCCCCGAAAAACGGCTCCTCGACGGCGGCAACGGCACACGGGTATTGATTGATAACTTCGATTAATCCGGTGGAAAGTTGGAGAAGGCGTGATTCGAATGGGTCGGCGGGTTTGGTGCGGACGACGCCTGCTCCGATGAACCGCGCCCCTTTGGTAGTAAGCCGGAGCACGCCCCAGCCGGTAACGGCAGTACCCGGATCGACGCCCAAAATAAGGGAGTCCGGGGGTAGAAGGTTGATGGGACTTTGGATAGTGTTGGGCATGGTTGCTGTAAGATAGGGAAGAATGGGCGATAGGTCATAGGCAATTGGTCATGGGGAAGGAAAAGATGAAAGAACTTTAGGGAAGCAAAATATCATAAGTGGAAAAAAGCAAAAAACATTTTCTGCGATTTAGTGTCAATAATGTAAAATTATGGGATAATGGGATTTAAATCGTTCGAAACGTCAAGACTAAGTCGCAACAACGAAAAAATATATATATAAAGTATATATAAAATATATAAAAGTGGGTTTTGGCTGAGGGTATTTCACAAACTATTTGGGGGACAGGTAACAGGTAATGAGAAGGATTCAGGATTTGGTGGGGGAAGGGTGATATGTGCAAGTCCGGGCAGACAGGAATGTCTGTCCTACGAAACGATACCAGAAAACGAAACTTTTAAGGGACAGAATGAATTCTGTCCTACGGAAACAAAAGGGTAAAAAAAAGAAGAAAATGGCGTATCGTCATACGCCCCTATAATACAGGCGGGACGCCTATACCATCTAAAAGTAACGGGGCAATCTTTTTTATGCCCCAAATGATTCGCCCGACAAGAATGTCGGACATACTGTGCAGGGCGAAGACGCACCAGGACAGACAGGAATGTCTGTCCTACGAAAAGAATCAAGAAACGGAAACTTTCAAGGGACAGAATGAATTCTGTCCTACAGTAGAAAAGGAACAAGCGGGACGATTATACCACCCAAAAGAAAAGGCGAAATCTTTTTGCCTCTAAGAATCGCCCGACAAGAATGTCGGACGTACCGTGCAGGGCGAGGACGCCCGCACTACCGAGACAGAACCGAAGGACTATCTTCCATTTATACTGACCGCGAGTTCGACACGACTGTCCAGTACTTCACGGACTTTCGTGATGAGTTCCCGCCGGGAGAATGGTTTTTGGATGAAATTTGTCCCTTTTTCAAGCACGCCATGTTGGGCAATGATGTCGGCGGTGTAACCCGATAAGAAAATGGTCTTGAGTCCCGGATACCGCAGCGAGAGTTTCTCCGATAGATTTTTGCCGTTCATTCCGGGCATAATCACATCGGTTACAAGTAAATGAATTTCCGATTTGGATACATTCGCGATTCGGAGCGCTTCCGCCGGAGAGCCAGCATCCAATACCGTGTAACCTAAACTGCCGAGCATGACTTTCGTCAATGCAAGAATTGCCTGTTCGTCTTCCACCAGCATAATTGTTTCGGTACCGCGCACAAGTGGCTCCTCGACAACATCCACTTGTACTTTTGCTAATTTGCCAACGTATTGGGGTAAATAAATCTTCAATGTCGTCCCTAACCCCGGTTCACTGTATGCATTGATAAAGCCGTTATTTTGCTTCACCGCACCATATACCGTAGATAACCCTAAACCCGTGCCTTTGCCAACATCCTTCGTTGTGAAAAACGGGTCGAAAATGTGTTCCAAAGTTTCCTTGTCCATCCCTTTTCCATTATCACTCACATTTATTTGTACATATTTTCCCGGTTTAAATCCGAAGTTATCCGCAGAGTATTCTTCGTTTACAGAAAGATTACCTGTTTCGATAACTATCATTCCATCGACGGATATTGCATCACGGGCATTGACACAGAGGTTGGCAAGAATCTGGTCAATCTGCGACGGGTCAATTAGTATTGGCCATAAGTTGTCACCCGGTTTCCAGATTAGCTCGATATCCTCACCGATTAATCTTCGCAGTAATTTCAGCATCCCATCAATTGTTTTGTTGATATCGACAACCTTTGGGGTGATATTTTGCTTGCGGGCAAAGGCCAGTAATTGCCGGGTAAGGTCGGCGGAACGTTGAGCCGCGGTTCGGATTTCCATGAGGTTGGCGTGTATTGGCATAGCTGGGTCAATCTGTTCCATCGCCAATTCGGTATGACCAAGGATTACCCCCAACATATTGTTAAAATCGTGCGCCACGCCACCTGCCAATTGGCCCACTGATTCCATTTTTTGAGCTTGATGGAGTTGGACTTCGAGTTTCGCCCGTTCCGCTTCCACTATTTTTCGCTCGGTGATGTTACGGATGTTGCATTGAATGACACTATGGTGATTTACCTGATAGACGTTACTAACAAATTCGATGGAGATTGCGCGGCCATCGGCGGTTTTTAATGGCAGATTGTCATACCGGACATATCTATTTTTTTGAAGCTCGAGGAATTTGTCCTTGTTCGCAATG
>CAZPUW010000469.1:0-2716 GCA_964589795.1 uncultured bacterium | reverse complement strand
TCGATGTATTGGTACCCTGTATTATCGGGGCCACCTGTTCGATTCGTCTCAGCGAAGGAATTGGGTATGAAGTAGCCAAATAAAAAGATTACGGAGAAAATTGCAACTAAAAGCACTTGTCTTGCGTTCATGGTGCCTCCCAAACAGTGTTAGAAGAAAAAACAAGCGAATGTATATGTAAAGAGCGAGAAAAGGTTGGAACTGATAACTTCGATAGTTTAACATAAGGGTACTAATTCATTTCGTCAAGCATTTTTTTATAGTTTTCAAAATTTTGTGTACTCCCGAGGTTGTAGAAAAGCTCTATTTGAGGATTGTGGATAACTCGAAAAATCAAAAATGGAACGTTAGGAATTAGTTCTTGTTTTAGAATTCACGATGCCCGGAGGATTACTGTGGCTTATCAAATTGTTTTATAAGATATCAATAAAAAATCAATAACGGATTTATTTTCTTGACTCAAAATGCACTCCGGTCTAAATTTGTTCATTAAGATTTTTCTTCGTTTTTGTTTTTCTACACTTGTAATTCTTCTTTCTTTCCCAGCATCGGTGCCGTGGCACTTCTACAACAAGGAGCTTTCTATGAGACGGACGTTTCGCTTTGAAGTCATTCTTGTCCTCATGTTTACTATCCTGTTACCGCTAAGTTTAGGTTATGCCGCTAAAACTGAATCAGTAAAGCCGCTAACCAAGATTCAAAAGACGCACAAACCTACCAAACGGACTAAACAAAAGCGAGTTAAACACAAAAAGCCAGCTCGCGCAGGTGTGGTCCAAGAATCACCGGAAAGTGTGGATGCCGTTCCAACCGAGAACCCAGTCACCGTTATACCTGTAGAATTACCGCAAATTAACTCCACCGACGAATTAAATACTCTGATTACCATCGGTTCGGGAACTGGCCAAACAAAGGAACCATTCTTTCAGAATGCAGCTAATTGCTACGAATCGGGTATTTATACGGCTGCCCAAATTGGACAAGCTGGTACGATTACTACACTCGGCTTGAACGCAAGTACAGCGGGTAATTGGACGGGAACCGGAATTGATACTATCGAAATATGGATGAAGGAAACGACACTTTCGGTTTTTCCATCTGCCCAATCGTGGAACACTTTTAGTACCGGTGCTACCATGGTATATCGAAGTACCGCAACTCAGACTTTCACTACAGGTTGGAATACGTGGCCTTTTCAAACCGTGTTCCCTTACGGTGGCGTCAACAATCTGATGATTATGATGCGGTCGCATATTGCATCTCATTCGAGTGGAAATAACGGTTGGAAATTTACCAACATGGGTACTGCGGTTGCTGACACGTATAGCACTACTTCGGTTACAAATTGGGCGACCGCTGCCGTTGCGAACGGTTCATTGTGTAACGATTTACTGAATGTGCAATTGAATATTGCACCGCCGCTCGGCCCGGTAACCGCTCCGATACCCGCCGATCTCGCTACCGGTATCCCAACCAATGCGACGTTGAGTTGGACTGCTGCCACCAATGGTTACGGTACTATCCATTATGACTTACGATTCGATGTCGTTACCCCACCCGTTACTACTGTCGCAACGGGGATAACCGCCACATCATTTGTACCAACCATCAACCCGACGACTACTTATTATTGGCAAGTTATCGCGCACGATACCTCCGTTGCGAGTAACAGCCCAATTTGGTCGTTTACCACAAGCGCGGGCGTCGCTCCACTCGCACCATCCACTGGCGCATTCGTTTCTTCGGATTCGAATAGCATCACGATTTCCTGGTTGGATAACGCTCCTGATGAAACCGGTTTCCCGGTTTCTATTTCAACCGATGGTATGAATTTCCCGGCACCCACTGTTACCGTTCCCTCAAGCGGTGGAACCGGCGGTACGGTCACTTGGACTGAAACATCCAGTGGAGCAAACGTTCATCATTGGTACCGGATTTTTGCTATCGGTGCCGGTGGAACTTCTACCGATTATGCCAGTGTAAATGGTTGGAGCATGGCTCTCACACCGACCGTTGCACCCGGTGACAGCGCTGCGGTACTTACCTCTGTTATTTTACTCATGCATTATCCAGCGGGTAATCCCCTTACGACTCAATATGCGATTTACGATTCGATTAGTAACCGTTATGTTCAAACCGGAAGGACATTAAATAGTACCGTAGCGTGGCAATCCGCCACTACGTGGGGTAACACTGTCACGGTAACCGGGTTAACTACCGGAACTCCGTATGCAATTAAAATCAAAGCCCGCAACGGTGTTAACGCCGAAACCGGATACTCACCAGCAGTTTACTTTACACCCAACGGTTTACCGCTTCCATACACGCAGGATTGGACTGGATTTAACCAAGGCACCACGCAACCTTCTGGCTGGACTCGTTCTCGAACCGTTGGTCAGATGGGTAGTGGAGGGGCCTATAATTCAAATTGGAGAGATACGACCACAACGGGTAGTCCACCAAATTGGGCATTTCTACCCTATTATGATGTCGAAAATGAAGATGAAGTTGATCGATTGATTTCGCCGGCTTTCAATACTACCGGTGTAAGTGCCGTCGAAGTCGATTTCAATTACGGTTATGTTGAAGAATCCGCAGACGATACGCTGAAATTCGCTTTTACTGTGGATAATGCAGCTACTTGGCATTATTTGTGGGTTCGTGGCGGTGCAGATTTGGTCGCCGGGGATGGTGACGATACCGATCCACCGTCGTC